>DUZI01000112.1 GCA_013349595.1 Nitrospirota bacterium | reverse complement strand
TTTTTTCTTGTTTTCATCTGAAACTTCTACTGGACTCATAACGACAGCCTTCAACCTGTTTTTCATTTCTAAATACAATAGTGAAGCTGATTTTACTATTTCTGGTAAGGCTACTATGGCTCCCACTTCCTTGATGTGCTTGAGGTAACTTACTACCTTATCACTCATCTTTAGCTTCTCACCGAGTATAGTGATTACCTTTTCAACCTCACCTGAACTAAAGACAGGGCTAACTAAGACATTCCTAAAGTCCCTATCCTTGTCCATCATTACTGCAACAGTGTTTAACTGTCCTATGGTTAAAGGTGCATCAGCAAGATCAATCTTACTAAGGAGCTGTTTAGCAAATTTCTTTATCCCTTTTACCTTTTTCAATTTTTACCCTCCAAAAGTTTTAGAGATTCTTGGAATAACCTTTCTTGATCTTTATCAGTTATGTTTTCTTTGATCATTTCTTCTGCCCTGATTAATGCAGCTTCTGCAGCCTCGTTTTGGATAGCTTCCTTTGCCTTCCTTAGCTCATAATCTATGTTCATCTTTGCTTGTTCTATAATTCTAACTTTCATCTTTTCAGCCTCTTCGATTAGGCGAGTCCTTTCTATCTCTCCAGCCTCTTTCGCCCCATCTACTATTGAGGCAATTTCTTTATCTTTTGAAGCAAGTTTTTGCTCAACCTCTGCAAGTGCCTTTTGAGCAAGTTCCTTTGCCTCCTTTGCTTCCTTTAGGGTCTTCTCAATAGTCTCTTTTCTTTGCTGCAAAAAATCTTGAAGTGGTTTTTTGACAAATTTAACAAGGATAAAAACCAATAGTCCAAAATTTACAATCTTCCACACCCAATCCATCAATGTATGCACGTGTTCTTCTCCACCACCCGCAAAAACAGTCCCACACATTGGAAAAATTGAGAAAGTTAAGGCAAGTACTAAACTAATTGCAATTGTTATTAACTTAAGTAATTTTGATCTATGAGTTGTTTTCAATATCATGCTTTCACCAACTTGTTCATTA
>DUZI01000193.1 GCA_013349595.1 Nitrospirota bacterium | reverse complement strand
TCTTTTGTTGCACCTTCTTTGGTTATCTTGATATTTACATAAGGCATAAAAGGCACCTCCTATTTTTCAGAGTATTTTTTAAAGTCAATACATGCCTGCTCAATTCCATTTTCACAAGACTTAGCAAAGTCTGACAAGGCCTTTTTGAAATAGGCTACACCTCTTGAATAATATGAGTGTATGTCCTTTGGTCTTAGATTTATAGCCATGTTGTAATCTTCTATAGCCTTATCAAGCATATCTTTTTTTGCATAGGCAATACCTCTGTTTACATAAGCATCTGCATATCTTGGATTGATAGAAAGGGTTTTATTGTAATCATCAATTGCCCTATCGTATTCCTTATTTTGCAAATAGGCGAGCCCTCTATGGAAATAAAGTTCTGCATCATTTGTATCAACAATAATAACCCTACTTAAATCTTTGATTGAATCTCCGTATTTACCTTTTTTAAAAAAGGCAAGTCCTCTATTATAAAAAACCTCTAAAAAGTCAGGTTTTGCCATAATTACCCTGTTATATTCCTCTATTGCCTTGTCATAATTGCCTTCATTGAAATATTCATTCCCTTTTTGAAAGTGTTTGTTTACCTTGTCTTCTATAGATAACGAAATGTTTGGCATAACAAAAATAAATATAATCATCGTCAAAAAAACTCGCAAAATAAAACCTCCTTTAATAAACAAGGGCAAAGTAATAGGGTTTTGCCTTGATTAAAGTATGTTAGAGTATTGTCATAATCACTTAAACATTTTGTTTAAGTGATTATGACAACCTTTAGCTGTTTAGAAATCACAGTAATGGTATCTTACAAGTGTCTTATAGCCTTGTCCTGTAATTCTTCTAAGGTGTATTTATAATCTTCAGCCTTTCTACCAAAGCAAACACCAAGGCTCTCATAAACTGCGATCTCTGCAATATCAACTTCTCTTCTCTCTATGGCTTTTGTGGTAGGAAGATAGGTAATCTTATCACCGAATACATTTACAACGGTATTTCCAGTCTTGCCTTCCAAG
>DUZI01000326.1 GCA_013349595.1 Nitrospirota bacterium | reverse complement strand
CCTTTTTACCTGAGGTTTATCATAAAACCCTTACTCTTTAAAATCCGATGATGTCTACTTTTAGTCTACTTTTAGTCTACTTTTGATCTTTCCCGGATGTCTACTTTTGATTTTTACGGAACAGATAAACTGAAATAATCTTTTTTTGTTATACTTAAGCACATGGAAAGTAAAAACATAGACAATCTATTAGAAGAGTCTTCAAAAATGCACGGACATCTATGCCCTGGTCAGGTTTTAGGTGTAAAGATGTCTTTACTTGGTCTTAAAATGATAGGGATTAATGACCCAAAGGGTGAGGATAGAAAAAAGATAATGGTTTTTGTTGAAATAGATAGGTGTGCCACTGATGCCATTCAGTCTGTTACAGGTTGTAGCCTTGGACGGCGGACACTGAAGTTTATGGATTATGGCAAGATGGCTGCTACATTTATAAATTTACAAACCAATAAAGCCTTCAGGATCATTGCCAAGGAAGAGGCAAGGGGATGGGCAAAAGAACGAATGAATCACATTGACGATAAATACAAGGCGCAGCTTGAGGCTTATAAGGTGATGGACGAAAAGGAATTATTTGACATACAACAAGTAGAGGTTAAGATTAGACAGGAGGACATGCCCGGAAGACCTCTACGAAGGGTTAGATGTCAGAGATGTCATGAATATGTGCAAGATATGAGAGAGATAAATGAAGAGGAGCAAATCCTCTGTTATCCTTGTTCAAAAGGTGGATATTATAAAAAATTACCTTTCCAAACTGTCAAAATATAAAATTAACTCATAAAGATTTTAACATTATTTAAGAGGGGGGAGAGAATAAAATGGAAAATATTACTACTACTTGTATATCACATACACCTAAGACCGTCCCGATAGAAAAGTCCATAGGGATGGTTCTCCTTCACGATATTACAGAAATTAGAAAAGATGATTTTAAAGATGTTGCCTTTAAGAAAGGTCATATAATAAAGGAGCAAGACCTTGACCACCTAAAAAGGATTGGCAAGGAAAATATTTTTGCCT
>DUZI01000295.1 GCA_013349595.1 Nitrospirota bacterium | reverse complement strand
TATAAGAGCCCCTACAAGTATTTGTAGGGGCTTATAATTATTCAATGAAAAATACCGGTAAATTCGGATTTACTTTAGTTGAGGTTGTAATAGTTATATCGATTATTAGCATACTGATCACAATTGCTATAACAATTTATAATGACTACAGTAGAGATAGCGCTAAGAAAGTCTTACTACATGATACAAAAAATTGCTTAAATGTATGTGTAGCTAAATTTTCAGATAATACTCAAACAGAATGCCAGGCACATGATTGCCCAATCAGCCAATACACTGCAAGTTGCGTACCCGACCTCAACAGTCCGGTCTATGTAAAGTGCGAAGGCAAGGGCATAATAGTAGGATATTCTTGCTCTGTTTATCAAAGTGGAGAGGTTGTCTGTTCTTAATCTTTAATGCCCAATAATTTCGCACGCAATAAAAGCTTAATAAAGGTATTGCTTTTATTAATAGTCTTGATTTACATAATCCTTAAGTTAAAGGATTTATCATTAGATAATATTATAACCACACATGATGCCTTTAGACATGCCCGTTATGTAGAAGAGATTTATGAAAATTCATATCTTAAGATAGATTATCTTGCCGATTGCCCTGATTATGCTATTAATCAATACCCTCCACCACTTTTAAGCCTGCTTACTGCTTATTTATCAAAGATATTTGGTGTAGATATTCGTCTATTTTATTTAGTATTACCGCCTTTATTGTCTGTGTTATTCATTATAGTGCTCTACAAGTGGCTGCAGCCACTTAAGAATAATTTTATTCTTATAGGGTGTATTGTATTAAGTTTGTTTAACCTTCAGTATTTTGCAAGGACAAAAGTAGGATATTTTGATACAGACTGTCTGATGCTCTTTTTTATATTTTTAGTCCTTTTGTTTATCACAAAGGCTGTTTCTGAAAAGGATGAAATTAAATCATATGTGTATACAGTTATTGCAGGATGTATTGTGATTCTTTTTAGGTGGTGGTATGACCATCTGTTTTTTCCCTTAATCTTTATAGTTTCTCTTTTCTTAGGATTGCT
>DUZI01000159.1 GCA_013349595.1 Nitrospirota bacterium | reverse complement strand
GTTTCTGTAGTGTTAGCGTTATCCAGTCTTATATCGCCACCAAAAGTTGACGGACCCTTATTCAGCATAACCGTTCCTGGTAGTTGTTCTATAGAATATGTATTATTCGCTATATTAAAGGTTATCCTGTATTGTCTATTTTCAGCTATAGCTCTTTCCTTATAAAGAAAAACATCCCCCATGATGTCCCTCGCTGCACTTTTCAGCCTTGAGTTAGTAGCATACCTCTGTAGTTGCGGTATGGCAATTGCTGCCACAACGGCGATTATTCCAATTGTTACCAAAAGCTCAACAAGTGAAAACCCTTTTTGTCCAATTTGTTTCATAAATTTAATTGTAGCAACAAGAGTGCCAATTAAGTAAAACTTGAAATTTCCTTTATTTTCAAAGCCATTTTGAATATAACTTGCAAATTTTATGTAGCCGCATTCATACCATTATGTATTTTATTTCATATTAAAGTTGATGCTTACTCTTCCTGTTATATTCGTCGTTATAGTGGCAGTTGAGCCCCTTCCGTTAACCAGTCTAACACTGCCGCCAAATCCGGTGGCTATCCCCCTTGTCTGAAATGTAACAGTTGGGCTGCCAGCAGCAAAAGAGGCATTTGTAATCTGTATATCGTTTCCAAATGTTACAGGACTTTTTCTTTGAGTAATCACATATCCACACGGCGCTGAACATGTAGACAGGCATATGTCAGGTCCCTGACACTGCTGGAGTATAAACTCATTAGCCGCAATATCAAATCTTATCCTGTATTGTCTGTTTTCAGCTATAGCCCTTTCCTTACAGATGAAAAAATCCCCTTTAATTTCCCTCGCGGCAGATTTGAGATTCTCGTTTATGAGATAGCCTTGCAGTGATGGTATTGCAATCGCAGCCATGATTATGATAATTGCAATTGTTATTAAAACTTCTACAAGAGAAAAACCTTTTTCACTTATGTGTTTCATACGCATATTATAACCTGAATCCTGAATGAAAATGTTATGCCTGTGCAAACGAAATCCAAGTATTTTGTTTGTAATCAGATGTGATTTCTGTTAT
>DUZI01000264.1 GCA_013349595.1 Nitrospirota bacterium | reverse complement strand
ATTGTGATGTCTATTACACAAATTTTCAACTCATGGCAAAAGGGGCTAAAATCAACATACAATCAAACCTCGTCGGTCTTTTCAACATATACAATTGTCTCGCTGCTTCTGCGGCGGCTCTGTTAGCAGGGCTTGAGCTTGAGGACATAAAAAAAGGTATCGAGTCCTTCGGTGGTGTAAGGCTCAGATTCGAGGTAAAGGAACTTGGAGGAATAACCTTTTTGAATGATGTTTATAACGCCAATCCATCATCTATGGAGGCATCTGTTAATGAGATGATGAGATTTGTGAGATTCCATAAAAATTCTTATAAAAGGGCAATAGTTGTTCTTGGCGACATGCTTGAACTCGGAGACTACTCAATAACTGCCCATCAAAATCTGGGCAAATTGCTCGCGACCCTGCCTATAGATGTTTTTATAGGTGTTGGAGAGATGATGGGTGAAGCCTTAAAAGTTTTTAAAGGTAAGGGATTAACTGCCTTAAACGCTGAGGAGGCAGGCGAAAAACTAAAGAGCATCTTAAGAGAAGGAGATATTGTCTTGATCAAAGGGTCCCGTGGCATGAAGATGGAAAAAGTTCTGAGCTCGTTAGAAAGGCTTGTTTAATCATGATTTACGAGTTTCTTTATGATTTGCACATATATTTCTCCCCCTTCAATGTATTTAGATACATTACATTCAGAACATCTCTTGCTGTCTTTACAGCGCTTTTTTTTACAATTTTTATAGCACCTTACATAATCCAATGGCTCAAAAAAATCAGCATGACCCAGCAAATAAGGGACGATGGGCCCCAAAACCACCATTCTAAAGCCGGCACACCAACAATGGGCGGTATTATTATCTTGCTCGCAATAACTGTAGCAATGCTTATGTGGGGTAATTTCCGGAATATCCAGGTTTGGATAATAATGTTTTCTCTTATCGGTTTTGGTATGATAGGGTTTATTGATGATTATCTCAAGGTAGTTAAAAAAAACTCAAAAGGGTTGAGGGCGAGATATAAATTCCCAGCCCAGACTTTTATTGCCTTTGCCATATGTGGTTTCTTATAT
>DUZI01000238.1 GCA_013349595.1 Nitrospirota bacterium | reverse complement strand
CAAAACTTTAGCAGAGATTTTATTTGAATCAGTTATAAGGACACTTGAAGCTAGTTCGTCGTGTTCTGCCTGACTTATCATATCAGCAGCTATGAGTGATGCATCTGCACTATCATCTGCAATGATTAGTATTTCACTTGGTCCAGCAATCATGTCAATATCTACTTGCCCAAATACAAGTCTCTTTGCAGTGGCAACATAAATATTTCCAGGACCAACTATCTTGTCCACTCTCTTAATAGTCTTTGTGCCATAAGCCATTGCTGCTATAGCTTGTGCGCCTCCAACCCTATAAACTTCTTTGATGCCCAGCATTTCAATAGCCATCAATACATAGGGATTAAAAAATCCCTTCGGTGTTGGCACACAAAGGGCTATTTCTTTTACACCTGCAACTTGAGCAGGGATTACATTCATCAATACCGTAGATGGATAAGCTGCTTTACCACCTGGAATATACACACCTACCCTCTGAATAGGGGTAATAATCTGGCCAAGGACAGCGCCTCTTTCTTTTAGGATCCAACTTTTTTCAATTTGCCTTTCGTGGAATAACCTGATGCGATTTATTGATGTCTTTAACATCTTTTCTATAACGGGGTCATCAATAGGTTTTTTACCCTTTGGCTTATATTTTATAGGTAGTTCATGACGGTCAAATTCTTTTGTAAATTCAAAAACTGCCTTGTCTCCATTTATTCGTACATCTTCAAGGATTTTCTCTACAGTCTGCCTTATTGTAGGAGGAACATCAATCTGTCTTGTCCTTAATTTATTAAGAAATAATTCTAACTTTGGCTTTGAGTTGATGATATTAATATCTAGATTTTTGTGAACTTTTGTCATAGTTGATATATTATATCATTGTTAGAAAAAATAAAAACCCTAAAATAGTGATAGGAAGGCTGTTTCGAAATTTATAATCGACGGTTTCATTTTAATTTTGCTTTATTCTTTATACCCAAAATCAGCGATAGAAGTAAAAAGCTTAATAAAATCAGCAAGTAAGATAGGAAGGGCTGGTGTGGAATTTTTATACGACACCTTATAAAAAAAGTTCCT
>DUZI01000334.1 GCA_013349595.1 Nitrospirota bacterium | reverse complement strand
TTGTGATGAATTTTGACCTTAGTCCCTAATGTCTTTGTTAATTTATCTTCTAATTCAATTGTCTCAAGAGATTTTTGGAGTCTTGTATTTTTGCTAATTAAGTTTTGTGAAGTCAAATGCTTTTTACACAACTGTTCTGTTGCCCTGACTGAAAGAGCCTTTTTAATTACCTCTTTGGCTATCTCAATCTGCTTTTTTTTATCATCTACTGATAAGATTGCCTTTGCATGTCCGATTGATATTTCTTCTGAATTGATATAATCTTTGACTTCCTTTGGTAACTTTAACACCCTCAAGTAATTGGCAATAGTGGCTCTTTCTTTGCCAACCCTTTGGGAGAGTTCTTCTTGGGTAATATTAAATTCTTTTATCAATCTGTCAAAGGCTTCTGCAGTCTCAAGGGGATTGAGTTCTTCCCTTTGAATATTCTCAATAAGGGCAATCTCAATTGAATCCTGCGATGAATAATCTTTGATCAGACAAGGTAGTTCTTTAAGTCCGGCAATCTTTGCTGCACGCCATCTTCTCTCACCTGCAATAAGGTTATAAGTTCCATCTGTATTCCTTGAAATAATTACAGGCTGAATAATGCCTTTAGATTTAATAGACTCTGCAAGTTCGTTAAGTCTTTCATTATTAAAAGTCTTCCGTGGTTGATTTTTATTAGGTAGAATCTTATCTAAATCAATTTTGACAATCTCTTCTGCACTATTTGGCAGAAGTGCATTAAGACCTCTTCCAAGAGCTGCCTTCATTTAAAATCTCCTTTGCAAGGGCGAGATAACTTTGTGCCCCCTTTGATCTTATATCGTATAACATTGCAGGTTTTCCATGACTTGGTGCCTCTGCAAGTGTAATATTTCTTCCAATAATGGTTGCATACACTTTATTACCAAAAAATCTCCTAACATCTTCAAGAACCTGTCTTGAAAGGGTATTTCTTGAATCATACATGGTAAGTAATATTCCTTCTATGTCAAGTGTTGGATTGAAGGCATTTCTTACAAGCTTTAAGGTGTGCTGTAAAAGACTTAAACCCTCCAGTGAATAATACTCGCACTGAACAGGAATTAAAACACTGTCTGCTGAT
>DUZI01000142.1 GCA_013349595.1 Nitrospirota bacterium | reverse complement strand
CTGGTGATTCAGCACTGCATATACAATTCTCTCAATACTCTGGTCATGATTGAAACAACTCATTGGCCTTGTTCTTCTTCTCACCTACCTGAAGGCTCTCTCTATGACATTTGTCATTCTCAGTTTGACCCATATCTCCTTAGGGCAACTGTAGAAATCCTCAAGATCCTTTTCTACTCATCTGACTGCTTTAGGAGCTGTGGGACTCCATTTCTCCTCTTCTCGCTGTCGGCATTCGTAGCCATAAAGTCTATAAACTCTCTTTTGCCGTCAACCCTTATGCCATAGGCTACTAAAACCACTCTCTTTTTAGCTCCAAAGCCAGTCTTCTTTTTGAGAACTATTCCATCAAGAAATAACCACAGATACCTGTCTCCTATCTTACGTTTATGATATCTCTCTAACTCTACATCAAGACTTCTAACTATGTTGAAAATACTCTGCTATTGCCTCCTCATGTTTCTCCCAAAAATCTCTTTCAATGCTGTTGTATTCTCTCCATAAATCTGTTAATGCTATCTTCGTCAGTTCCTTTACTATCCTCCTGGTATAATCCTCACCCATAGGTATGGGTAAAGAAGTTTATAATATAGTTTATAAAAGTCTTTAAGCAGGAAAAACAGTTTGCCCCAAAATCAGTGATAGAACTAAAAAGCTTAATAAAATCAGCAAGTAAGATAGTAAGGGCTGGTGTGGAAATTTTATACGACACCATATAAAAAAAGTTCCTTGGGCTTTGTCATAAGGCATTACATTATAAATGAAATAAAGAAAATTAAATAAAATTTGTCGATTATAAAAATCCTGAAACAGCCCTTCCTATCGCTATTTTTGGGTATGACATTTAATTTGCTTTTTCTGTCGGTAAATGGTAAAGTAGGATTTATAAGAGGAGGGAGCGTGATATTTAAGATCTTTTCATTAAACCTTATATTAAAGTTCGGGATCGGCTATCTGTTTATGACTATCATTCTTTTAATTCCCTTTATTATGGCGTGGCATGCCGCTGAAACGGCGGTCGGAAAATACGAGTCTGCCTTGAAGACGCAGACATCGCAGAAAACTGCCGCTGAAATCTCGGCGCTGAGAGAAGAGTTTAT
>DUZI01000205.1 GCA_013349595.1 Nitrospirota bacterium | reverse complement strand
TTTAAAGATTTCACGAGTTTATATAAGCGTATTAAAAGAACAGGAAGAAGGATTGTCATTACAAATAATCAAATCAGCAAAAAAAATGATACGAGCAGAATTAGCAAAGAGGCTAAGGGTAAAGTTCATACCAACCCTTGAATTTATGTTAGATGAATCCATACAAGAAGGTATCAAGATTGATAAGCTCTTACGTGAGATAACTAAGGAGTCAACCAAAGAAAATGTCTCTTGAATTGGTCAAACAATTTATCATTAATAAAAACAACTTTGTCATTGCAACCCATTACAACCCTGATGCAGATACCATCGGGTCAGGACTTGCACTTTATCAGGCATTGATGAGTATTAATAAAAAAGCCATTGTAATCAACAAAGATAAGACTCCAAAGGATTGTCAATTTATGCCCTTTATAAATGAGGTTTATAATATTGATATCCTCAGGGAGCTTAACTTTAAAAGAGAGGCCCTGATTATTGTTGACTGTAACAGCATCAAAAGGCTCTCTCAAGAGACACACCATCAGGCATTATTAAGCAATTTACCCTCATGCGTAATAGACCATCATGAAATATCTGATGTTTTTGGAGATATAAGATGGATTGAACCCCCTATTGCATCAACAACTATGATGATTTATAAACTCATTAAGTCTCTCGACATTGAAATAACTAAAGACATAGCAATCTGTCTATATGCAGGTTTATGTATTGACACGGGCAACTTTAGACACGAAAATACATCAACAGAATCACTGAAAATTGCATCTGATTTAGTAAGTAAAGGTATAAAGCCATCAAAGATTTACAGGGAACTCTTTGAGTCTTGGTCATCTTCTAAATTTAAACTCTTCAAAAGGGTTATAAAAGGGATTGAAGAACAAAATGATATTGCCATCATGACTGTAACAAAAGATATGCTCAGAGATACGGGCTGTGATGATGATGATGCAGGCAATTTCGTGGATTTCCCAAAAAGGACTGTTTATATAAAGGTCTCTGTGCTGATAAAAGAAATATCAGAAGACAAATACAGGATAAGCATGAGGTCAAAGAATGGCATCAATGTTGCTGCCGTAGCATCACAATACAACGGTGGTGG
>DUZI01000289.1 GCA_013349595.1 Nitrospirota bacterium | reverse complement strand
TCTGTCAAAATAATGACCTATTTTTGTTTTTTTTAACTTCAACTCGAGCACTTTATAATGAGCATTTGTGACAAGATAAAGTTTTTTCTTCCTTTTCTTTATTAATATTAAAAATTCTTCCACGTTTGGGTGCATCTCAATTAGATGCTCAATCTGTGCCTTAAGTGCAGGAATATCTAAGTTTAATTGACTTGACCAAAAATCTATATCTGTCCAGTTAAGTGTTCCCTCATGCTTTCTATACATGTTCAATAAATGTTCTTTTGCATAAGATATTGATACATTGTTAATTTTTGCATATCTTTCTGGAACCAGATACTCCCAAAAATAATCATCAAAATACTTATCGAGCATGGTGCCATCCATATCAATCATAACTGTATCTATATAATTAAAATTAATTGTTGTCATGCCCTACTCGTCAGAATTATACCAAGAATAATCAATGTATCTTTTTGTCTTTTCATAAACGACTGTCATAAGTTTTTTGAGTTCATCAAATATTACATCCAACAATTCTGAATCCATATCTTCTATAAAATCTATCTCATAACTATATGTAAATTCATAAAGTTTATAAGAACCATCCATGTCAATATGTTCTTTTATAATTAATGTTGCCTCTATATCTTCAAGTATATCAGCTAATTCATTATATAAATCCATTATGTTAGGATAGTCACGAAGGACAGGAAATTTTATAGTAAAGTCAATCTCTATAGTAGTGTCAACATCTTTATCTTCTGTCATATCTTCTACAAAACTAAATCCTGTTTGAAAGGCATCAAATACATAGGAAACCTCTGCTGATAGCAAATGTTGGGTTTCTTGATTAGGTAAAAACAAGGAAATATTGCTCTCTCTATCAAGGGTAAATTGTTCAGTCAAAACCTGTAAATTATGTAATTCCAAATAATTTGTTGCTGCCTCAATAATAGCTATTTGCAATTCCTCAAAACGAGCCATACGATCCCTCCTGTATATAAGTCAAATCTTAAGAAAACCCCAAAAAATAGCGATAGGAAGGGCTGTTTCAGAATTTTTATAATCGACGATTTCATTTTAATTTTGCTTTATCCTTTATAATGCAATGCCTTTTGCTAAGGTTTCTCAAGATTTCTTTTATAAGGTGTCGTATAAAAAT
>DUZI01000147.1 GCA_013349595.1 Nitrospirota bacterium | reverse complement strand
CAATATCTTTTGATGCCCGATATGAAGACCGTCAAAATTGCCTATAGTGACAACAGGATTTATGAAATCAAATTTTTCGCCAAGTCCTTTTATAATTTGCATGGATTACAAAATCTCCCCCTTTTCCTAACTACCGACTACTATTCACTATTAATTATTCCTGTGCCTGATATCAAGCAGGCAAAGTTTTTCATATATATCTCTTATCTGTTCCCTTGTATTTTCGATTGTCCCGTTGTTGTCAATAGTATAGTCCGATCTGACAACCTTCATCTCCACAGGAAACTGGCTTTTAAGCCTATTTCTTGTTTCTTCTTCTGAAACACCCTTATTCTTCAGTCTTTCTACTGCTTTTTCGTTGGTTGTATGGACGGTGATTATTATATCAAATCTGTTCTGATATCCACGCTCAAAAATGACAGGCGCTTCAATGACAACCACATTACCCTTGCCTAACTTTTTTAATTCGGCAATCTCACGCTCAATTACCTCAAAAACTCTTGGATGCAAGATATCTTCCAGAGCTTTTCTTAGATGTGGGTAGTTAAAGACAATTTCTGCAAGCCAGGTTTTATTTATTAAGCCATCTTTTAATACATCTTCCCCGAAAACATCCTTAACCTCTTCAATCACCTCAACTTCACTGAGCAATTTGTGCACAACCTCGTCGAGGTCAATTGTATGGGCGCCCAACTCCTTAAACATCCTTGCTACTGTGCTTTTGCCCATCCCAAAATTACCTGTAAGCCCTACTATTATCATACAGTCTCCTCAGCCCTTTTCTTTAATGCTATCAGTTTATTGAGAGCCTTTTGGGGGGTTAAAGAATCCGTATCTATTTTAATAAGCTCAAGAGCAATGGGTTCGTCAGTGAAAAATAAATTAAGCTGTCTCGCAGTGGTATGTTCTCTCAAGCCTCCCCTCTCAAGTTTTTTCAATATAACCCTCGACCTGTCTATAACATCTTCTGGCAAGCCGGCAAGCTTGGCAACATGTATACCATAACTCTTGTCAGCAGTTCCTTTTTCTATTTTGTGAAGGAATATTATTTCATCCCCCCACTCTTTGACAACGGCATTGTAATTCTTAGCCCCTTCAACGCTGAAAACGATTTCCGTCAGTTCGTGGTAATGGGTTGCAAAGAGAGTTCTTGCTTTTATATTTTTTGCTAAATAT
>DUZI01000247.1 GCA_013349595.1 Nitrospirota bacterium | reverse complement strand
GCAATCTTCTCAAGCAAATTACCAAGTTCGTTTAAGGGTTTATGGGTAATCATATAGGTAATATAAACAATTGCTGAAGCAGAAAAGATCCCACATATGCCAAGAGTAAGATAGATAAGTATTATGGTTTTGGCTTTATTAAGTATGTCTGGGGGGATTTCTTTTGCCCCAAAGTAATTTGAGGCAAATTGAGCCAAGTCATGTGTAAAATGCCATGTAACCCCCATTATAGCAATGATTCCAATTGTGATAGCTAATGCTAATGGAATGATAGTCTTCCATCTAAGTTTAGTCTCCCTGTCAATCCTCTTTAAAAAGTCCACAACCCTCCTCCTCCTCTTTTTTTGTTATTAATTTTGAACCATTGACAGCGCAATGAATTATACCGAGATCCAGCGATAAGGATAAGTCTCTTTCGTTCAGGAGCTATGTTTTGACAGCTCTAATGCCCTTTTTGCTACAGCCGCAAAACTCAACTACCACCCCAAAAAGTCTTGCGACTTTTTGGGGACCCCGATTCTTCTGGTTCAAACACTTGCGGCTGTTTAATGCTCTAGTCACAAAGAACTGTTGCCTAAACATCGCTATTCACTTCACCCCATCCTTATCTCTGGATTTGGGTTATAATTTTTTTTAATGAGTGGGGGACACACCCTTGTTAAGGGGAATAATGCCCACACTTTCTTTGCTAAGGGGGGAATTAAAACTCCATTTGTCACCCTTTTTGATGGTGAATTATAAACACTACATTCTGTATTTTTAAATGGTGAAGTTTAAAACTCTAACACCCTTTTTACCTTCAGAACTTCTTCTTTAACATAGCCTATAGCAAATATTTCTGATCGTTCATCCAAGATTTTTACATAGCTATTTATTCCTTCCCATTGATTTTGTTGTATTTTATTTAGATGTATTGTCTTTCCATGTCTGAGTGAATCGATTGATTCCTTAGATAAAACGATATAAGGCATGTGTGATAGTGCCTTGTCTATGTTAAAAATACCTTTTGAGGTTTTAGGCAATTCGTCAATCATCACAGTGTTTTTAAGGGTAAAATGACCAATACGAGTCCTTTTTAATTCAGTTGCATGAGCACCAACGCCAAGTTTCATACCTATGTCGTGACAGAGTGAACGGACATAAGTGCCTGTTGAACATTCAACAAGAAAAGTTGCAAAGGG
>DUZI01000167.1 GCA_013349595.1 Nitrospirota bacterium | reverse complement strand
TGAGTCCTTTTAAATTAAACTCATCATCCACGATGGGGAGTTTCTCTATTTTATACTCGTGCAGTAAATCCTTAGCCTCTTCAAGGGTTGTGCCTACCGCTGCAGTTATTAGTTTTTCACGAGTCATAACCTCTTCAACTCTTCTATCCAGATTTGTCTCGAAGCGTAAATCTCTATTAGTAAGAATGCCTACGAGCTTATCTTTAACGGTGACAGGAACGCCAGAAATCTTATACCTTTCCATTAATTTAACCGCTTTTGATATAGGTTCATTAGGTGATATTGTGATAGGGTCAACAATCATACCGCTTTCAGACTTTTTGACCTTGTCTATCTCAAGAGCTTGCTTCTCGGGCGGCATAGCCCTGTGCACAATGCCCAAACCACCTTCTCTTGCTATTGCAATAGCCAACTTAGATTCAGTGACAGTATCCATAGCGGCGCTTATAATCGGGATGTTGAGGGTAATATTTCTGGTTAGTTTGGTGCTTATATCGGTTTCTTTGGGAATTACATCGGATTTGGCAGGCATTAAAAGAACATCATCAAAGGTTAAACCTATAGGCAAATTATCTTCAAGCATATCTAAACCCCTTTCTGTGTGATGAGTTATAAATTATAACATTTTTAAACCCCAAAATCAGCGATAGAACTGACAAATTTAACAAAATCAACAAGATAGATGGGAAGGGTTGGTGAAGGATTTTTATACGACACCTTATAAAAGAAATTTTAAAAAACTTTAGCAAAAGGCATTGCATTATAAAGAATAAAGCAAAATTATAATAAAATTTGTCGATTATAAAAATCCTGAAACAACCCTTCCCATTGCTGTTTTTGGGGCATAATTAATGTTTGCTTATTAACAATCACTGGTGTCATAATAATATTCAAGCAGTGATATGACACGATTTTTTTGTCGAAGGATGAGCCAATAAAGATAATATCATTGCTCATGGATATGCTTGTCAAGCTATGTTTTTTTAGAACTTTTTCAGGATGCAGAGGAAAGATTGCACACTTTAAAATAAATTAGACAGACTTTACACATACAGGTGATAAACGGAGTTTCTCGTGAAGGCATTCTTGAAAAAACAGTGGTTTTTTGTAGGCATTGCAATAATGATTATTCTCGCCTACGTTTTCCCCGATATCGGCAGATGGGTCAGAACTTACAGCATACTTAAC
>DUZI01000204.1 GCA_013349595.1 Nitrospirota bacterium | reverse complement strand
GATTTTATTCTGGATATTGTTTTAATCTCTCTCATACTTTATTTTAATATAACTGCGTATTCCTTCTTGACACTTATTTATCTACTGCCTATTTTTTTTGCATCGGTATTGATTAAAGGTAGAATCTACTTTTCTTTACCCATCTTGGCTTGTTTGATGTATGGTATTAGCTCTTATCTGAATCAAAATTTTTTTGAAAGAGAATACTTTGTGAATATTTTTCTTCATATATTGTCATTTATTGCCATCTCCATAGCTGGTAATGCCATGAAGAACAAACTCGAGAATCAGGAGAAATATATTAAAAAACTCGAAGAGGAAAAGATAAAAATGGAAAGTCACAGAAGGCTATACAGAGTAAGCGCAGACCTTGCTCATCAATTGAGAAATCCTTTGGCTGTCATATTTTCATCGGTGCAGCTTTTGAAAGAGGGTAAAAATAATGATGAATTAATTAATATGATCTCTGATGAAGCAGCAAGGCTAAAGAGTCTGGCAAACGATTTTCTCCTTTACTCCAGACCTTCTGATGCCCCCTTAGAGAAAGTTGATATAGTTGATGTTATAAAGGTTCTTACAGTTCACAAAGATAAAACAAAACAACTGATATTAGACATGGAAAACAGCGCGATTATTCATGGCAACAGGACTTATATTGAAGCGGCACTGGATAATATAATAAAAAATGCTATAGAGGCTGCTCGTTCATGTGTAATAATAACGGCAAAGACTGAAAAAAAATATGTTCAAATAAACATAGAAGATGATGGCCCAGGCATTGATGAGAAAGAAATTGACAGGATCTTTGAACCTTTCTTCACGACCAAAAAATCTGGAACTGGTTTGGGGCTTGCCATATCAAATAGGATAATTGGAAATTTTGGAGGTACTATTGGATATAGTAAATCTGAGATAGGCGGCGCAAATTTTATGATAACACTGCCGATTTATGAAGGAGAGTAGATGAATACTTTGATAGTTGATGATGAGAAAAATATCAGGAAAACTCTTTCTATGATTCTTACCGAGTTTGATTCCAATATTAAAGAAGCAGGCTCAGTCGAAGAGGCTGACCTTCTAATAAACAGAGACTTTTTTGATATTGCTATTGTTGATATTAGACTTCCTGACGGTTCTGGTGTCGAAATTCTCAAAAAAATCAGAAATGATTCTCCTGATACCATAGTC
>DUZI01000116.1 GCA_013349595.1 Nitrospirota bacterium | reverse complement strand
TTGCAAGAAAAAGTTCTCTATTGTCTATCAGCATTTGCCCCGAAAGAGTTACGAGAGTGTAATCTTCTCGCCTGTTGTAGAGAATTGACAGCACATTTGGGTTGCACCTTGATGCAAGGTGCATGAATCTTCTTAACTCATAACAAACTTTGTCAACATTGCCCTCAAAGGACTCCTTGACTTCTGACCTATGATGGTAACTGCCAAACCCAAGATAATATTCCATTGGCTTGACATATATGCCCATGTAATCAATATCATCTATAGAATTAGGGTCATCAGGAGGGATATAAGTCCCATGAGCCCGAGAACCTCTATAGCCTTCAAGAATTATTTTCTCCATAGTTTTCTAAGCCTCTTTGTTATCCCCCCACTAAATCCTCTGGATTAATTGGGGGGGTTGATCTGTCTCTTTCTGATTTCTACTCCTGTTTGCAGGCATTACGGCGCTCCCTTTGCTCTTTTACCAAGAATACGGTATATTTCCTCTTTGTCTCTTTTCCCTATCCCCACAATCTCTATTAGCTCAATCGTTTCACCTATCAGACGATAAACTATACGATATTTCTTTTTTACGGCATAGAGTTTATAAAATCCTGTCAGGTCTATACCATATTTATGTCCAAGAGGGTCTCCAAGCAAAGGATTATTGCAAAGCTTCTCTATCTTAACGGCAATCTGGAGTTGGATTGATTTATCCAGTTCTGCAAAGTCTTTTGCTGCTTCAGGGATGAGCCTGACACTATAAGCCATGTTTGGCTTTTACCTTTTGCCATGAAATGCTTTTTGACTTGTTATAATCCTTAAGCCTTTCTTCAAGCATGTCGGCAATCTCTAAGTGTTCAAGAATATCTTCCGCCTGCTTCAAAGCTTGATACTCTTCTTTCGAGACAATTACAGCAGCGAGTTCATTGTTTTTCAGGATATACACAGGCTCCCCTGTCTCCGCAATTTCACGCACCTTTTGGGTAATGGTTTTTTGAAGTTTTGTTATCGGTATCATTTTATCGGAATTGATAAGCATATAATACTATCTCCTTACAATTATATGTATAATTATAAGGACTATTCTATTGCTTTATCAAGCGAAACTTTTCACTGTAAATACTCAAGGGGATGACGTGCACCCCATTTTTTGGAACAACGAAAATACGGATATAATTCAAAAAAGGGGTGTTAATTATGAAACAGACAAAATA
>DUZI01000236.1 GCA_013349595.1 Nitrospirota bacterium | reverse complement strand
TGCACTTTAGACAAACCAATACTGAAGAGACGGTACTCTGCCTCGACTATTTTTTCCAACAATTCACTTCTCTCATTAGGGCTTGATGGAGACTTGCCCAATGAAATATAGGTCGGCATGATTTTTTAAAAGCATAGGCATTATGTGGATAGTGGACAGTCCTTGACAAAAGACTATCCACTGCCACTGCTCACTATCCCTTTCTTACTCCCTCTTTCAGGGTAAGCCCATACCTTTCATGTTCAAATGGATGAATTGCAGGAAACTTTGCATAAAGCCAGCCTTTAAATATGCTCTTGCCGTTCTCAAGTACCTCAATTTTTACGGCTGGATTATTTGGTTCGTTGCTTCCTGAAGTAATTGTTGCGCCGTCCATTCTAAAATCGGGAAGAAACTCACCGACTACAATTTTGAGTTTTGTATCAGGCACATTAAATTCGGAGCCGATATTTATTAAATATTCGGTGCTCTTTTGGGCGGTCTTGTCTTGCAATACCAATTTGACCTTGCTCCATTTTCCTTTTACAGTTTCAGGCACTACAAGTGTAGTTTCCTTTGGCACCATTACATCAGGTGCTGGTGCACCTGGCGCTTCCATTGCTGGAGCAGGAGCCTGCGCAACAGGTTTTTCTTCTTTCTTCTTGCAGCCCGTTGCGACCATTGTTACAGCAAACCCAACAGCTAAAATCTTCATAACAGCCTTCATCAATTAACCTCCAGTAAATTTTTTTCCTATACGGAGAGGCAGGGATTCGAACCCTGGGTGAGGTGTTACCCCCACAACCGCTTAGCAGGCGGCTGCCTTCGACCAGCTCGGCCACCTCTCCTCTTACAAGATATAATAAAATTATACCTGTAATTTTTGGTATTTATAATATCACCTTATCAACAAAATTGTAAAGCAATGTGCGCACACAGATTAATTAAAATAGTTATTTAAAGACCCTTTACGAAAACAACATGCTTCTGTTATTTTTTAGCATGGATGAAGAATTTTTAGAAATAGTCGATGCAGATGGAAATACAATTGGCACTGCCTTAAGAAGCGATGTCCACGGAAATCCAGCCCTGCTCCATAAAGTAGTACATGTGCTTGTTTTTAATAAAAGAGGCGATTTGCTATTGCAAAAACGTTCACTGAGCAAAGATGTAGCCCCTGGCAAATGGGATACATCTGTTGGAGGTCATGTCTCGCCTAATGAAGACTTGGTA
>DUZI01000234.1 GCA_013349595.1 Nitrospirota bacterium | reverse complement strand
TGTGCTTTCAGACCCGTATAATAGCACTCATATAAAAGAATCTGGTAAAGTAGTAGAGGAAATTACAAGTTCAATTATCAATAACAAGAATATTCTTTTTAATATAATATCTATTAAAAATCATGATTATTATACCTACCTCCATTCTACTAATACAGCGGTTTTATCAATTGCGTTAGGTGCAGCAGCAGGTGTATCCCGAGACAGATTGCACAGCCTCGGGTTGGGGGGACTTTTGCATGATATTGGAAAAACCAATATCCCTTTGGATGTATTAAATAAACCGGGGAGGCTGACTTTTTTTGAGTATCGGATGATGCAAAACCATGTTATGGAGGGGGAAAAAATTCTAAAAAATCAACCTTATTTCCCGGAAAATGCCATGTCTGCTGTCACCCAGCATCACGAGAAACTCAATGGACAGGGATATCCCTTTAATCTTACCGGCTCTTATATAACAATATATGGCAGGATACTTGCTCTGGTGGACACTTACGATGCCCTAACAACACAGAGGCCTTACAAGGTTGCCCATACGCCTTTTGAAGCCCTCAGTATAATCGTAAACGAATGTGAACAGTATGATCCTGATCTTCTGAAAACCTTCATTAAGATGCTTGGCGGTGTAGAAGATTGATTTATCCTAACCCTTTCTTGGCAACACTCTCTTGAATATGTCCTCTATCCATTTAAAAAAAGTGCTTACGGGACTTGATATGTTAAACAGGGGGCTACCTCGAAGATTTAAGGGTGCGAGAGCAGGGCTCCTGTTACATCCGGCTTCGGTTAACAATAAACTTATCCACGCAGTAGAACTTTTTTTAAAGACGACCAGTTTGTCCCTAAAAGCTTTTTTTGGTCCACAACACGGCATTTACGGGCAGACACAGGATAATATGATTGAGTGGAAAAGTTTTACAGACCCAAAGACAGGTATTCCTGTTTACAGTTTGTATGGAGATGCCAGAAAACCAACACGGGACATGCTGAACGAAATAGATGTGCTTATTATAGACCTTCAGGATATCGGGGCAAGATATTATACCTTTATCTGGACGATGGATTTGTGTATGGAGGCATGCTGTGAACTTGGAAAATCATTAATAATTCTTGACAGGCCCAATCCTATCGGTGGCTCTTTTGTTGAAGGTCCTGTGCTGGATATGGAGTATTGTTCCTTCGTAGGACTCAAACCACTTCCCATCAGACACGGCATGACTATCGGCGAGGTG
>DUZI01000163.1 GCA_013349595.1 Nitrospirota bacterium | reverse complement strand
GACTGTTTCGCTTCTCGATCAGATAATAGAGAGGTCTCTCTATGCTGCAAAAGAAGCGGAGATGAGATTTTTTATCAACGGATTGCTTTTTAAGATAATGCCTGATAATACACTCATTGTTGTTGGCACAGATACACACCGTCTGGCTCTTGTCAGTAGTCCTCTGGAGATAAAAGATGAAGCCATACTCAAAGAACCAAAGGACATTTTGATATCCAAGAGAGCTATCACAGAAATTAAAAAAATTTTGAGCGATACCTCAGACATGGTAAATATAACCATAGGGAAAAATCATGTATTATTTAAAGTTAATGAGGTGGATCTCCTGACAAGACAGGTGGAAGGAACCTTCCCCGACTATACACGGGCGATACCAGAATCCTTTGAGAAAAATCTTATTGTTGATAGAAATGCCTTTATTAAAACCTTAAGAAAGGTTTCGGTTATAAGCAAGGAAAGGGGCTATATAGTTAAATTTGACATCAGTAAAAATCTTCTGACACTCACAGCAACCGATCCTGATTATGGTGAAGCGGTGGATGAGATAGAGACTGATTATAATGCAGAGCCCTTTAGCATAGCGTTCAATGCGAGATATCTTTTAGAGGCAGCTAACGCAATGGCTACTGAGAGAGTAGTAATGAGGTTTCTCGATGCCCTGAAACCTGTATTGATGCAGCCGGAAGGGTTGGATGATTATAAATGTGTGATAATGCCTTTAAGGTCTTAAGAGGTTGTAATTATAAGTAACTTTTATTTTAAGGTGAGAAGAAGATGCACGAGTTTGAAAATGAAATAAAAGGTGTCGCGCAAACAACAGCATTCGAAAACGGCGATTATGGCGCAGAAGAAATAAAGATTTTAAAGGGGCTTGACGGCGTCAGAAAAAGGCCTGCTATGTATATAGGCTCCACAAGCATAGAAGGTTTGCACCACCTTGTTTATGAAGTCGTTGACAATAGCGTAGATGAAGCCCTTGCTGGCTATTGCAACAGTATAGAAGTGATTTTACACCATGATAATAGCTGCTCAGTCATAGACAATGGCAGGGGTATCCCTGTTCAACCCCACCCTGGAGATCCCGAAGGAAGAACGGCAGCGGAAATCGCTCTTACAGAACTACACGCAGGAGGCAAGTTCGAGTCGAAAGCTTACAAGATTTCGGGTGGTTTGCACGGTGTTGGGGTTTCGGTTGTTAATGCCTTATCTGAGTGGCTTGAGATGGAAATAAAACAGAATAACCTCGT
>DUZI01000220.1 GCA_013349595.1 Nitrospirota bacterium | reverse complement strand
TCACATATATCCTCCTTCTCTTTTTTGGTTAATTTAATGTGATAAAGTATATATTTTATACAAAAAAGCGTGAGAAAAAGGAAGGTGTTTTAGGTAAGATAATGTGAGAGGGGACAACCCCAACCAATTATTACAAAAAGCAAACACTTAGCAAGTTACCTAAAACTCGCTATAGAATCATAAAGTATTGATTTACAGATCATTACGAGAATCACTTATGGTTCGTGGCAATCTCGTCAGAAAAGGCGAGATTGCTTCGCTCTGGGTTGCCATGTCACTATCCATTGCTAAATTTGAGACTATTCAACCTTTGGACATTAAAGCCATTAAAAAGTTAAAATTAAAAATTAAATAAAATTTCTTGATGCCTCAAATGAAAATACTCATGCATATATGCTGCTCCAACTGTGCTATTTATCCTTTGTCCGTTATGACTGAAAGGGGGGTGGTTGTCAAATGCCTCTGGTTTAACCCTAACATCCACCCGAACATTGAATATAAAAACAGACTTGATGCATTGAAAAGGCTTCATATGCTCTGGAATCTTGATGTCCAGTATATAGATGATTACGGGCTCATAGAATACCTAAGAAATGTTGCTGGCAATGAACAAAACAGGTGTGAATATTGCTATGAAATAAGATTAGAAATGACAGCAAAGATGGCAGCCAACCAATCGTTTGACGCTTTTACCACTTCTCTGCTCATAAGTCCCTATCAAAAATTTGATATGATTATAGATATTGGAAGAGCGGCAGGCAAAAAATACTCTGTTGAGTTTTTCATGGAAGACTTCAGAAGCGGGTTCAGATCTTCCTGGGAGACAGGCAAAAAATTGAACTTGTACAGACAGAAATATTGCGGATGCATATATTCAGAGATGGAGAGATATCTAAAAACCTGATGAACGGCTTCGAGAACATTGGAAAAATCCTGATAATAACTGGATTTGTAATTATAGCAATTGGAGCTTTATTAATCCTTTCTGGTAAAATATCTTGGTTTGGCAGGTTGCCTGGTGATATTTTAATCCAGAGAAAGAATTTTACATTCTATTTCCCGATTGCAACAAGTATAATCCTAAGCATATTATTGACGTTTATTCTTTGGTTGTTTTTCAGGAGGTAATAATGTCCGTTTCACGGAAAATCTGTTATATTGCTTCAATAATTAGTTTTTTGCTGACATTAATTATTTTTTCTTCCTTCTCACATGCACAGGAAACTATAAGGGTGCTGATTGTTGACCCTAAAAACCCTGTCATCCC
>DUZI01000169.1 GCA_013349595.1 Nitrospirota bacterium | reverse complement strand
TTCACACAGTTGGTCCTAAAATGGGAGAAGGTGATGAAGATACAAAATTAACTTCAGCAATAAGAAGTGTATTAAAGCTTGCAAGCGATAAAGGCTTAACTAGCATATCTGTTCCTGCAATCAGTGCAGGTATTTATGGCTTCCCAAAGGACAGATGTGCAAAGATACTTGTCAATGAGACAAGAAAATTCCTGTTAGAATCTCCAGATAGTTCCCTCAATTTAGTTGAGTTTTGTCTCTTTGACAAGGAGAGTTTTGAATTTTTTTGTAATGCTTTAATATAAATAATCTATTTTTGATTTAACCTGATGATAAAATTGTTTAATATGAAGGCTGTGATAATCATGAGGATACAAAGGATTTGACCGAGTGTAATAAAACCAAAGAAATAACCAATATGTCCATCAGGTTCTCTAAAAAATTCAATAAAAAATCTAAAAACCCCATAGAGTCCGATAAATAGAGAGGTAATAGCACCCTTTGGTAAATTTTTGTTCCTTATCGACCAAAGGATTATAAATAAGACAACGCCCTCAAAAAAGAATTCATATAATTGTGAGGGATGTCGTGGTATTCTTAAAGGATCTGTTGGGAATATCATAGCCAAAGGGGAGTTTGTTGGCCTTCCATATAATTCAGCATTTATAAAATTACCGATCCTGCCAAGACCGATACCAATAGGAGCAGTCAAAATAATTATATCAGAGGTTTGCCAAAAATCAATCCGAAATTTTTTGCAAAATAAGATTCCCCCAATGACTGCACCTATTAAACCACCATGAAAAGACATCCCGCCATACCATATAGCAAATATTTCAAGGGGATGTTGCAAGTAATGTGAAAGGTTGTAAAAGATTACATATCCGAGTCTTGCACCGATAAGGAGTCCAATTATTAAATATGAAAATAGTGATTCAACAAAATCCTTGTCATATTTGATCTTCCTTTCTTTTAGTAGAAATCTGACCAATAGGTAAGAACACATAAAACCAATAAGATACATTAAGCCATACCATCGTATAGCAAAAGGACCAATTTTTAAAATTTCGGGGCTAATGTTAGGATACTCAATCATATTATGCTTACAGCTAATTTAAAATCAACTCTTTAGTGAAAGTCAAATTAGGGGTCCCAAAATCAGCGATAGAACTAAGAACTTAACAAAATCAAGTAGGAAGGGTTGGTGAAAAATTTTATGCGACACCTTATAAAAGAAAGTTCCTAGGGCTTTGTCATAAGGCATTGTTTTAAATGTATAAATCAAAATTATAAATAAAATTTGTCG
>DUZI01000107.1 GCA_013349595.1 Nitrospirota bacterium | reverse complement strand
GCCCAAAATCGGCGATAGAACTAAAAAGCTTAGTAAAATCAGCAAGTAAGATAGGAAGGGCTGGTGTGAAATTTTTATACGACACCTTATAAAAAAAAGTTCCTAGGGCCTTGTCATAAGGCATTGCATTATAATGATAATGAATGAAGCAAAATTAAATAAAATCTGTCGATTATAAAAATCCTGAAACAGCCCTAACTATCGCTATTTTAACCTGACTGCCCCTGTCTTTTAAATTGATTACCGATATCCAGCGATAAGGATAAGTCTCTTTCATTCAGGAGCTATGTTTTGACAGTTCTAATGCTCCTTTCGCTAAGGCCGCAAAACTCAACTACTACTCCAAAAAGTCTTGCGACTTTTTGGGGACCCCGTTCCTTCGGGTTTAAACACTTGCGGCTGTTTAACGCTACAGTCGCAAAAAACTGTTGCCAAAACTTCGCTCTTCATTTCAGAGCCCTATCCTTATCGCTGTATTTGGGTGATTAATTATTTGAAATAACTGGTGTAGCTAAAGACTCTTTACTATAAACACTGATTTTTGTCCTCTTTTTGTCCTTTCTTTCAAACTTTACGATCCCATCTATTAATGCAAAAAGTGTATGGTCTCTCCCCATTCCCACATTATTACCAGGATGAAATTTAGTCCCTCTTTGGCGAACAATTATGTTGCCTGCCTTTACAAATTCACTGCCAAATTTCTTCACACCAAGTCTTTTAGATTCACTATCCCTACCATTTCTTGAACTACCTACACCTTTTTTATGTGCCATTGCTAACCTCCAATTATATCTGTGATTGCAAGTTTTGTATAATGACTCCTATGACCTGTCAAGCGCCTTATTGCTTTTTTTGGTCTTGGCCTGTAAACAAGTATCTTATCACCCTTATAGGTCTTTAAAACCTTTGCCTTTACCATAATATTTGGGATATATGGAGAACCAAAGATATTCTTATCTTCATTTGACAACATAAGGACTTTGTCAATGGTAATCTCTGATTCTACTTGGGCATCTATCTTGTCAACTACAATCTCATCACCCACTGAAACCCTATATTGTTTGCCTGAAGTCTCAATTATTGCATACATTTTTTACTACACCTCCTTTAGAATTAGCCAGATATTAAATCAGAAAAGACTATATTAAGTCAAACCAATCATCTTTCCCAAAATCGGCGATAGAACTAAAAAGCTTAATAAAATCTGCAAGTAAGATAGGAAGGGCTGGTGTGGAATTTTTATACGACACCTTATAAAAAAAAGTTCCTAGGGCTTTGTCATAAGGCAT
>DUZI01000110.1 GCA_013349595.1 Nitrospirota bacterium | reverse complement strand
GGTGCTATTGCATTGACAGTAATACCTCTTTTGGCATACTCAAGGGCTACCGATTTGGTAAAACCTACAATCCCTGCCTTTGATGCACTATAAATGCTCTGACCAGGATTGCCAATAAAGGCTACTACTGAGGTAAGGTTGATAATCCTTCCATACTTCTGCTTTGCCATTAGCTTTATAGCAGATTGAGTGCATAAAAAGGTCCCTTTCATATTAGTATCTATGACCGAATCCCAATCTTGTTCCTTTGCCCTCAAAAGAAGGTTATCTTTTGTGATGCCTGCATTATTAACTAATATGTCAAGGCGATTAAAATCCTTTTCAATCTTCTTAAATAACATCTCTACTTCCCCTGCACTTGATACATCTGCCTTAATCCCAACAACTTTAAAGCCTTTTTCGGAAATCTCTTTTACTGAATTTGCCATCCTTTCTTCATTAAGTCCTGTAATAAAGACATCTGCCCCTTGTTCTGCAAGGGCAAAGGCTACCGCTTTACCAATACCTCTCGTCCCACCTGTTACAAGGGCTACTTGACCCTTCATAGTATTGCCTCCATGAATAAAAAATCTCTCAAAGTTGAGTTGTATCTTATTTGAGGTAATCCTCAAGGGCTTGCTGATTAAATCCTTCAATCCTCTTTCCACTATCAATGATAAAGAGAGGTGTGCCTGATACACCAAGGCTTTGTGCAAATTCAACTTGTTTTTTGACCTTTGCTTCACCAGCCTCACATTTATCAACAGACAAATCCTTACCTGCCTTTGCATCTGATAGGGCTGTCAATATGTCTTTTGAACACATAACCTTGACAGATTTTTCAAAAGAGGGCTGACTTAAAGGCATAAAAAAGACATAAAGAGTGTAATTATCTTTGGTCTTTAACCATTCATAAGCCTTTTTACAATAAGGGCAATTTAAATCAGTGATCATTACGAGTTTCTTTGCCCCTGTGCCTTTCTTAATTTGTATGGCATCCCCAAAGGGTATTGATTGAAAATCTACCTTATTTATCTCATTTCCCCTTTCCCTTGTGATATTTTTTATATCTTTGTCAATGAGTTCACCTAACAAGATATATTTGCCATCTTTTGTAACATAAAAGATATTTTTAGATTTTCCTCTTGAAACCACTACTTCATATATATTACCAAGGTCGTTTGCCTCTGAGAATTCAACATTTGCCTTTTGTAAGAAATTCTTAACAATCTCGAGGTCTTTTACCTTACTCACATCTGCACTTGTTTTACAGGACCACATCATAAGGATTACTACAAAAAATGCTATAAGTTTTTTCATTTAAAATTCCTCCAAAATATTATTTTAAAG
>DUZI01000257.1 GCA_013349595.1 Nitrospirota bacterium | reverse complement strand
TTTTGAGCAAAATGTGATAGCACAATAAATGCCAAAGGCATAACATTAATTTTTTTGAAAAATTCAGATAAGTCAAGATAAATATAATATGGTGAAATCACCAATCTCATCTGGTCATTTCACCATTTTTATTCAAGGTTATATTTTTTTATCTGATAACGAAGGGAGTCATAAGAAATATTTAATAGCTTGGCAGATAAGGTTTTATTGCCTTTCGTCTTTTTTAGTGCCTGAATTATTAGATCCCTTTCAAGGCTTTCAAGGCAGAGACCTTCCTCAGGCAAAATAATAGAAAAAGATGAGTTATCAAGGTGCTTAAAAAACTCCCTTGGAAGATGACTAGGTTCTATATACCTTACGTGTTCTAATACAACTAATCTCTCTATCATGTTTTTAAGTTCTCTTACATTGCCTGGCCAAGGATATGATAAAAATATCTCAATGGTTTCAGGCGCAAAATCCTCAATAAATTTATTTCTATATTTTTCCTTAAATAATTTTAAAAAGTGTCTCGACAGTAAAGGTATATCATCCTTTCTATCTCTAAATGGTGGCACATGAATAGAAAAGACATTTAATCTGTAAAAAAGATCAAGCCTAAATTCACCATTCTTGATTAACTGTTCTAAGTTTACATTGGTTGTAGCAATGACTGTAACATCTACAGGAATTTCATTTAGTCCACCAATCCTTCTGATTGTCCTCTCTTCAAGGACCCTCAGAAGTTTACTCTGAAGTCCTTGTTTCATATCACCAATTTCATCAAGCAAGAGCGTTCCTTCCTTGGCAATCTCAAAGAGCCCCTTTTTGTCTGTTTTTGCATCAGTAAAGGCACCTTTTTCATAGCCAAAAAGTTCACTTTCAAGGAGATGTTCAGGCACAGCGGAGCAGTTAATTGCCACAAAAGGAAAGCAGTGCATTTGATTAACACCATGCATTGATTTGTGTAATTGTCTTGCTATTATCTCCTTGCCAGTTCCACTTTCACCTGTAATTAGTACAGTTGATACATGAGCCCTTGCGAGTTTTTCGATCTGCTCTTTGATGCCCATAATAACCTCAGAAGTCCCTATTAATTCATCAAAAAAAAAGTCTTTATATATGTGCCTTAGATAGTTAATTTCATTGGCAAGCTTAAGAGAGGCGAAAGAATTATTAACAATTATCTTAACCTCTTCAATATCAAAGGGTTTTGTAATGTAGTCATTAGCACCTGCTTTCATACAGGTTATTGCCTTTTGTGCAGAATCATCGCAGGTAAGCATAATCACAATGATATCTAAGGTGTTTGATCTTATCTGTTTTAATATTTCAATACCGTCACTGTAAGGCA
>DUZI01000269.1 GCA_013349595.1 Nitrospirota bacterium | reverse complement strand
TGTGGAATTTTTATACGACACCTTATAAAAAAAGTCCCTTGGGCTTTGTCATAAGGCATTTCATTATAATGAATAAAGCAAAATTAAATAAAATCTGTCGATTATAAAAAGCCTGAAACAGCCCTTCCTATCGCTATTTTTGGGGAAATTTCACCTTATCAAAGGGATAGTTCTCTAACTCACTAATCACTAAATTCTTATCCCTCTACATCTGTCTTTTGGGACCCTTTATAACCTTTGAGTATGAAATATCCTGCAGTTACACCAGCACCAACCAGCAATAAGGGGCCAAATACACCCAAACCCAAACCGAGTCCTAAACACGCCCCCTTGCCTGCAAAGGCACTATATCCTATAAATTTACAAGCACCAGGATAAATAGCCTTTCCAGCACCAAATAAAGGTTTTGCTACCGAACCATTGTAAATCCAGCCTCCCATTCCTGCGCCTGGTCCAAAATATCCAGGATTCTGACCTAATAGACATCCTCTTAAGGGCATTTCAAAAACCTCCTTTTTTTACTCATTTGTTTTGTTGAGTCTCGCTTTTAAAGATTCTGCTAATTCTTTCCCTTTTTTCACCTGTTCATCATAAAAATGTTTTGCCTTTTCCATATCAAAATTTAGAAATGTGCCTCCTGATTCAAAGTGATTTACAAATAACTTCCCAAGCGCATATGTTGAACCTGCCGATAGTGCAGACATTGAAACTATTGATACCGCATGACCAAAAATGGGAAAAACCTTAAAAAAACTACACATTGCCCTTGTCAAACCTAATGGCACTGCAGAACCTGTTAGTGCAGCGATAATATTCTTTGTCTTCCCTTCTGAAAAATTCACACCATAATAATCAGAGAGCTTTGCTATTAACTTTAATTGAATCACTGCAAGTGCTACCAAATCAATTAAAGGAAAGGGTATTAATCCCAAAAATGTTGAACCGAAGGCGTAGTTTCTTATAGTATTATCCGTCCATAACTCTCTCTGCTCAAGGCTATTTTGCCCAGCTACTCCACGAAGGTTATTAAAATATTGTTCCATAACTCCTCCTTTAATAGTGCTAAAGTCTTTAAAGTTGATAAAGTAAGACGATTATGCCCTCTTATAAAAAATTTTTCAATCTTTTTTTTAATTCCCAAAATCAGCGATAGAACTGAGAACATAACAAAATCAAGTAGGAAGGATTGGTGAAAAATTTTATACGACACCTTATATAAGAAATCTTGAGAAACTTTAGCAAAAGGTATTGCATTATAAAGAATAAAGCAAAATTAAATGAAATCGTCGATTATAAAAATTCCGAAACAGCCCTTCCTATTTGCTATTTTGGGAAATAATATTCAAAGAAGTCAAATACTTTTGAATTTATGTTAAAATATATCTAAATT
>DUZI01000252.1 GCA_013349595.1 Nitrospirota bacterium | reverse complement strand
TAAGATGACTGTCTTCTTTTGTAAATTTCCATAGGGGAGATATAAAGTTGCATTCACCGTTTCTAACAAAAAGCAAACCTGCTCCAGCAATTGATACAACAAAAAGCATACTTGACCATAAAAAAATGTTCGTTGAAAATATCAGATTGATTAAAAGCAAGACACCTTCTAAGGCAAGGGTTATTGCAAAAGATAGTGAAATTGTCTCCAGTATATGTCTTGATTTAAATCTTAATATCTCTCCCCATACAAGTCCAGGCATTAAAAAAACCATTAAGGCACCCAGCAAAAATCTAAATGGCGATTCAACTTGTAAAGGTTCGTTAGTGCCAAGAAAAAATACCAAGTTAATAACAACAATCCCTAAATAAACTATCAAAAATATCCTAATATCAGACAACCTCATTAATTGTTACCGTCCTTTTATATGAATTTATAAACCTTTCCTTTTTTTATCTTACCCCTCTTACCGAGGACAACCCATTTAAACCATAATCTTAAGATATCTTTTATTGAATTTAAGATTGATTTAATCTTAGTCCCTTTTGCCACCCCCTCCTTGCGTGGAATAAAACTTATTGGAACCTCTTTTATTGACATACCACTCCAATAAGATTTTATCAATCCTTCAGGATTTGCAAAGGAGCTTACCGCCTCATATCTTATTGATTGAACCCATTTAGTTGGATAAAAGGTTACATTTTGAAAGTCTGATAGAGGCACCCTAAAGAAAAAGCGCACTACAAGATAATTGACAACAGACACAAAGGCCTTTTGTAAATTATCAGACCTTCTTATAAGATGCTTAATCCCAAATAATTTCAATAATCTTGCAACAGGTTTTAAAAAACCTATCTTTACATCTACTGGTTCTGTCCTCACTCCTTGAACTATATCATAGTGTTTTAAGTATTCAAGGTATTCCCTCAATCTTGATATGTCATAACACCAATCTATAGTCTGCCAAAAGAGATATTCTTTTGTTGCCCTTTGTATTGCCCTTCTGCTTGATATGCCAACATTTAGATTACATTCGTTTTGATATATTTTAAGTCTTGGATTTTTCTCTTCTTGAAATCTTTTGGCTATCTCGTAAGTTTTATCGGTACTGCCGTCATCAATTAACACTATCTCATAGTCTTCTACACAGGCATCCAGTAGAGATGCTGCCCTGTCAAGATATTCCCATATAGAATCTTCCTCATTATAAGCCCAACAAAGGAGTGAGACACTTTTGTCAAATCTTGTTTCACTTATAGAGCGAGTATTATTCATGCCACACCATTAGGCAAACTTATAAGTTGTCTTATTCTGGCCTACCAAAGCCTTATTCTCTGGCAATCTTAATGTAATTCCCTCTTTCCTGTCTTTGTTATTATTGGCACTGCCCGCATC
>DUZI01000150.1 GCA_013349595.1 Nitrospirota bacterium | reverse complement strand
CCACACATTGGAAAAATTGAGAAAGTTAAGGCAAGTACTAAACTAATTGCAATTGTTATTAACTTAAGTAATTTTGATCTATGAGTTGTTTTCAATATCATGCTTTCACCAACTTGTTCATTATTTCTGTTGACAACTTTTCTAAATCTGCCTTCAAGGATGCCTTTGCCCTTTCACATTCGGCTTGAAGTTCCTTCCTTGCCTTTTCAATCATCTCTACTGCCTCTGCTTCTGCTTTACTTACAGTCTCTTTTTGAGTCTTTAGCCCTTCTTGTCTCAAGGCTTCATAAATAGTTTTTGCCTTTACCTTAGCCTCCATCTGTTGGGCCTTAAACTCTTTCAACATTGAATCTTTCTTATCAATCATTGATTTTGCTTCGTTGAGCATACCATTGATAGTCCCCTCACGCTCTTTTAAGATTTTTTTAAGGGGCCGAAAGAGGATAGAATTAAGAACAACAAGAAGAATTAAAAAATTAGCCAACAACACAAAATACCAACTGTTGAATTCTAACATGTCCTCACCTTCTTATTTTTTTTAATTGCAACAAAAATACCATAAACTTTCACAAATTTGTCAAGATGTCAACGATTACTTTTTTTTATAACCAATTTGAATAAAATTATAGATAGCCTCTAAAGCCAAATTGATGTCCTCAAGACTGTTTTCCTTCCCCGTGCTGATCCTGATTGCGGACAAGGCATCTTCATCACTCAAACACATTGCCTTTAAAACTGGCGATGGTTTACACACACCTGAATGACAAGCAGATCCAGATGAAAGTGCTACTTTATCTTTTAATTTATAGACTAATTCATTTGCAGAAATACCTTTTATTGAGACATTAAGGGTATTGGGCAAACAACCATTAATTGAACCATTTAATTTGATTGATAAATTTGAGAGGAAGGATTCATATATTCTGCTTGTTAATAATTTATTGTGATTATACCTCTCTGCAAAATCTCTTTTTGCAATCTCACAAGCTTTTCCAAATCCTGCAATACCAATTGTATTCTCTGTGCCAGGTCTTATACCTTTTTCGTGCCCTGCACCGATACAAAAAGGACTAATCTTGACACCTCCTTTTAAAAATATGGCACCTACCCCCTTTGGAGCATATAACTTATGACCTGCAACAGTATATAAATCTACACCAAGGCTATCCATATTTGTCTCAATCTTGCCCACACATTGTGCACCATCACTGTGGAATAATATCTCCTTATCTCTTGCAATCTTACTAATCTCATTAATTGGTTGTATCATGCCTGTCTCATTATTTGCATGCATTATGCTGATAAGGATTGTGTCCTTTTTAATTGTCTTTTTTACATCATCGGGGTTAATTAAACCTTTGCTATCAACTGGCAGTAATGTGACTGTGTAACCATTGTCTCGTAATCTCTTTAAAGGCATCAT
>DUZI01000135.1 GCA_013349595.1 Nitrospirota bacterium | reverse complement strand
TTAAACTGTAATCCATAAAAGGTTATCTTTTTTTAGTTTTTTGCTTAGTAGAAGCAGACTTTTTATTTTGTGCTAATAATTCAGCAATCTTTTTTTCAGACAACTCAGCCTCAGTTGTGCGAGGGTATCTTTCTATTAGTCTCTCCAAGATGAGTTTCCCTGTTTTTCTATCACCTAATTCAATAAAAGAGTAACCTTGCTTGAGCATCGCTGATTTTATCTTTTCGTGTTTAGGGTATTTTTTTATAAATGTCTCATAAGCAAGGATAGCGTCTTCATATTTTTTCTCTGAATAATAAGTCTCACCTATCCAGAATTGAGAGTTTGATGCAAGGGTATGGTTAGGGTTTTCTTTGATAAATTTCTCAAATTTTTGACGAGCTTGGGCAGATTTCTTGTCTTTGAAATCAATCTGGGCATCATCATAAAGACTTTGTGCATCTTTTTGTGAAGCATCTTCTTCAGGTGTGTCAGTCTTTTTAGGGGCATCTTCTTGTTTTTCTGTGATTTTTGATCTCAACTCCTTTAATTCTTTAATCTCTTTTTCAAGGGCAGCAATTTTTGCCTGCTGTAATTCTCTTTCTGAGGCAATCTCTTTAAGGGTTTTGTCAAGAAAGTATTTATTCTCATCAAATCTTCCTTTAATATTTTGCAGTTCTTTTGAAAAGTCTGATGTTTGTGAGAGCAAATTGCTCTGACTTTCTCTGAGGGCATAGACACTCTCAAATCTCTCTCTTAATTTGTTTATTTCTGAGATTGATTCATCTTGTCTTTTCTTTAGCATTTCTATATCTTTTTTATGTGAGAGGCTTTCATATTGAAGATTGGCAACGGTGCTTTTCAGACTATTCATTTCTGATGTGCTTACACAACCAGAAAGGAGCCCAAAGGTAATTAGTGTAATTATAAAAAGCCTTTTCATTTCACATCCTCAATGAATACAAAGTGTGCCCTTCTATTTTTTGCCCAACATTCATCAGTCTTTTCAGTGCATTGAGGTTTTTCCTTGCCATAGCTTACTATTTCAACCCTTTTTGAAGGTATCCCAAGTGAAATCAAATATTCCCTTGCTGAATTTGCCCTTCTCTCTCCTAATCCTAAATTATACTCCCTCGTCCCTCTCTCATCACAATGACCTTCAATAATTACCTTTATTTTCTTCTTGTCAATCAAAAGGTCTGCTACTTGTTTTAATATTATCTTCGCCTTGTCATTTAAGTCATATTTATCAAAGTCAAAATAGATGTCCTTTATCTTACTTTGGAGTTTTCTGATTGTTGATTGGATATCTTCCGTTGGTTGTTTTTGATGTGTCTTTTCTGTAATGATCTCTTGAGATGGTTTTTTCTTGTCATCTTTAAGTTTTGTCTCTTTTGAATAATCAGAGGTTTCAACTTGAGATAATTGAGTTTGTTGCTGTTCTTGCACAGGGGCGATTTGCTTTTTGGCACAATTAGTATTCATAAATA
>DUZI01000179.1 GCA_013349595.1 Nitrospirota bacterium | reverse complement strand
TGAAGAGGCACAGAGAAAGAGTAAAGAGATTATCTACCTTCTCACCATGCTTGAATATAAGATACTGAGAAACTATCAATCGGTAATACAACCTCAAGATGAAACTAAATTAAAGGACAAACTTAGTAAGGAAACGGGGGAGGGGTCAGGTCTTGTATTTTGACATTAGACATTAATGGTTTTGCCACACAGATAAGGTATGAGTTAAAAGTAAAAATGTCAAAATACAAGACCTGACCCCCCCATTGCTTTCTAGAAAAAGTCTTCTTAAAAAAACTTAAATCTAAGGCGCACTAAAGAGGAGTTAAAAATGGTTGACCTTTCAAAATTAGATAAAACAAAAGATTTAGGAGTCATAAAAAAGGCAGAAGACCTAATAAAAAACATTGGCATACCATCACAGCCAAAGATAGTTCATGAAATCAATAAGGAAGTCAATAAAATAAAGGTTGACTTTAAATTGTTAGCCTCACTTATTGAAAAAGATGTAGCACTCTCTGCAAAGGTTATCAAGATTGCAAACTCTCCTTTTTTCTCAACTCGTAAGATTGAGACTATAGAACAGGCCTTAATAACCTTAGGGGTGAGTAATTTTAAAAATATAGTAGTTTTAACTGCCTTAAAAGAATCAGTTGATAAATACAGCTCTAACAAGGACTTTAACGATAAGTTTTTTAGGCATTCTTCGATGGTTGCACTTTGTGCAAGGACGATAGCAAAAAAGATTAAATCCCCTCTTTATGAAATGGCTTATTTGTTAGGCCTTTTTCATGATTGTGCTGTGCCATTATTTATGAAAAAATATAAAGATTATAGCGATTTAGTAGATTTAGCACTTTATACAGTGCCCCTTGAAGCACTTCAAGGCAAATATAAATCAGTCATAGGTTTAGAAGATGGGCGGTATTATACAAATCACTGTGTTGCTGGTTATTTAGTAGCAAAATCATGGCTACTTGATGAAAATATTTGTAATGCCATTTGCTATCATCATTTTATTGATCTATCAATCCATAAAAACAGTATGTTAGAGCAGTTAATTTCTATCCTCTTGGTAAGTGAATTTATTGTTGAAAGATTTGACACTTCAAAGGATTACACTATTAAAAAAGATACAAAGGAAGTAAAACAATGGGCAATATTACACCGTCAGCCAATTAGTATCCTAAGTATTGACAGTGAGGACCTTGTTGATTTGCAAGAAGACATCTTTGAGATGCTAAATCAGGTAAGCATCTAAAATTTCGGCTTAGACGGCAAGAAACATAGCATGGTCGTTCTTTCTCTTTGCCCAATATTTATCCCAATCTCCGTTGAGTTTGAGAAGCCTACCATTGCTTTCTATCGCTATTTTTGGGCCCCATATCATTATCTCCTCACCCTTATAATCCCTTCCATCTGTTGAATCTTGTTAATGAGTGTATTTAATTGGGTGCTGTTTTTTATCTCAACAGTCAAATCAATAATTGCATTTTTGTCATGTGATAGAGATG
>DUZI01000245.1 GCA_013349595.1 Nitrospirota bacterium | reverse complement strand
CTGACGCTATTGCCATGCCCAAACGCAAGACCTTTTCAGGTGTCATAGGGCTTGAATTGACCTTTCCCCTAATTCCATCTGTGCCAAAAAGTTTCATCTCTGCGCTCCTGATATAGTTATCTTTACCAACACTTCAGGTGTATTTATCATTATGTTCTTCCCTCCTGTATTAATCTTTACATTTTGTTGAAAATCCTTATCAAGACCTGTAACATCTATGGTTTCTGTCTTTAGTAAATTTATCTCACTTATCTCAGATTTTGCCCCTTGTATCTCAACCGTTGAAGGTATTACCGATATGCCTGTCACCTTATAACCCTTATCGGGCATACCAATGACAGGCACCCTTACAGGGATATTCCTAATCTGATTTTCATCAAGGGTGAATTTCAAAGATGTAGGCTCAATCCTAATTACCTTTATTGAATGAGGTATGATGACATCATTTTTATTAAAGAAAAATTCATTCTCCCCTTTTTTTGATGTTGATAAATCGACTAATAATCTCGCGTTAATAGGTCTAAGTGCCTTTAACAATCTTTCATGACCACTTATTTGCACATTTACCTTATTAATTGTTTGCTTGATTAAGACCAAACCCTTTGGTATGTTTTTAAACTCAATAGGCACCTCAATAACCATTTCTGATTGCCCTTTGTAGGTAACAAAAAACCAGAGCATTACCGCAAGACTAAATGCAAGTATCTTGAAAAAACCATCGTTTTTAAAAGCCTTTAGATACCTCATTTCTTGTTATCCTTTTTCTTTGTGAATAACTCTGTAAGGTCATCTCTTAATCCAGATGTATTAAGGGATGTATAGAGCCTCCCATCAATGGCAAGAGATATTGAACCAGTCTCTTCAGACACGATTATCACCACTGCATCAGTCTCAACAGTAACACCAACACCAGCCCTATGTCTTGTGCCAAGTGACTTGCTTATCTCTCTCTCAAGGGTGATAGGCAAAAAGCAACCAGCAGCAATAATTCTATTATTTCTTAAAATGATTGCACCATCATGCATAGGAGAAGTTGGATGGAATATACTTAAGATTAGTTCATTTGAAACTTTTGCATCAAGAGGTATGCCTATTTCTATATACTCCTGAAGGCTTGTCTCTCTTTCAATAACAATCAGTGCCCCTACCTTTCTACTCGCAAGGGAGGCAGCAGCCCTTACTATTTCTTCAATAGACCTCAATCCCTCTGCAGATGCAAAGGTCTGAAAGAGTTTTGCCTCACCCATTTGAGCAAGCACCTTTCTTATTTCTGGCTGAAAGAGGACTATAAGAGCAATAACAAGTTGAGACAAAAAACTCTGTATTAGCCAATCCATTGTATAAAACTCAAAATATCTTGAGCCAAAAGACACAAGAAGCAAGACTACAAGCCCAAGAAGCATCTTTGCAGCCTTTGTGCCTTTTAGAATCAACAGAAACCTATAAAAAATAATCGTCACAAGGGCAATATCAAATAGGTCCTGCCAACGAATCTGCTTAATAATCTCTAACAAAAATAAGCCTCTCTTTTAAAATTTTTCAGGGATTATAACATAGGATTT
>DUZI01000249.1 GCA_013349595.1 Nitrospirota bacterium | reverse complement strand
GAACTAAAAAGCTTAGTAAAATCAGCAAGTAAGATAGGAAGGGCTGGTGAAGGATTTTTATACGACACCTTATAAAAAAAGTTCCTAAGGGGGCTTTGTCATAAGGCATTGTTTTAAATGTATTAATCAAAATTATAAATAAAATCTGTCGATTATAAAAATCCTGAAACAGCCCTTCCTAAGCGCTATTTTAAGGAAATTATGCAATATTTCTCCCATTTGATATATAATTGATAACGACAAATTTTTAAAAAGAGATAGATTGATTTCTGTTACTAATTAACCTTTTGGATTACATCTTTTTTGAGGAGGGCATAAATATGGCGCAAAAGATAGGAAATCTACCAGATGTTTTAAAAGTTGGCACAAATGAAATGGAACTCGTGGTCTTTAAGATGTATAATGCCTTACCAGATGGCACATCAGAACTTCTTGAATATGGAGTTAATGTTGCAAAGGTTAGAGAAATAATACCAATGCCTACACTTACAAAAGTCCCAGACATGCCTGATTATGCCCATGCGCTCACCGAGGTAAGAGGCGAGGTCATACCAATAGTTGATCTTGGCAAGTGGATGAAGCTTGTAACGCCAGAGGTTATTGACATAAGAAAAAAAGTAATAGTCCTTGAAATGCTTGGTACAACAGTTGGTATGATTGTCCATGAGGTAGAGCGTATTAGAAGGATTAAATGGGACCAGATAAAGCCACCCCCCTCTTTGCTTCAGGCAAAACACGGTGGCAGGATTACTGGTGTGACTAAAATTGATGACGAAGGTGAGTCCTTACTATTAATACTTGACCTTGAGAGCGTTATCTCTGACATTGGTGCCTTGATACCCAAAAGAGGCATAGCCCTTGAGGAGATTGAAAGGGTAGGCAAGAAGAAACTAAAAGGCAATGTCCTTATTGTAGATGATTCATCAGTTGCAAGAAAGGTACTCAAAGATACCCTTGAAAATGTAGGGCTTCATGTGATTGAAGCCATTGACGGTAAAAATGCCCTCGATATACTTAATGATTTCAAGGGCAAGATTGGAGGCCAACCAATCTCTAATTTTATCAATCTCATTATCTCTGATGTAGAAATGCCTGAGATGGATGGGCTTACTTTTACAAAGAATGTCAAATCAGACCCTCTTTTACAGCAAATCCCTATTGTAGTAAATACCTCTTTAAGCGGTGATGAAAATAAAGAAAAGGCAAAACTTGTGGGGGCCGATGGATATCTTGTCAAGTTTGATGTGACAAGGCTAATTCAGGAAATCTCAAAATTTTTAGGTTAGGTCTTTTTGATGACTGATACCCCTGTAAGGGTTCGTTTTGCACCATCTCCCACAGGACATCTTCATATCGGTGGAGCGAGGACTGCCTTATTTAACTGGCTCTTTGCAAGGAATAAAAAGGGAGTTTTCATATTAAGGATAGAAGACACAGACAACAGCCGTTCCACTAAAGAATATATTGAGGCAATTATTGATGGAATGAAATGGCTTGGTCTTGATTGGGATGAAGGCCCTTTTAGACAAACAGAGAGATTTGATATATATAGAGCCTATGGGGAAAAACTATT
>DUZI01000143.1 GCA_013349595.1 Nitrospirota bacterium | reverse complement strand
AGCCTGTATCTAAATGTCTTGTCTGTCATGCCAAGTAATTTAGCCGCCCTTGAGGCAACAAAATTGCTTTTCTCAAGGGCCTGTCTTATTAGTTCTTTTTCAAGTTTTTCAAAATTGATACCCTTTGTTGGTAGGTGAAAATCATATTCACTAATTTCAGAGGTCATGTCTTTAAGTTCATCTTTTATATCTTCATAACTAATGAATTGATTATCAGTCATCAAGACAGCCCTTTCAATTATAAATTCAAGTTGTCTAATATTTCCTTGCCAATGATATTTTTGTATTGCCCTGATTGCCTCTTGACTAACTCCTTTTATCTTTTTGCCAAATTCTTTATTGTATTTTTCAATAAAATAATCAACCAAATATGGTATGTCTTCAACCCTCTCTCTCAATGGTGGTAGGTCAATAGTTATAACCCTTATGCGATAATATAAATCTTCTCTGAATTTGCCAAGAGATACTTCTTTGGCTAAATCTTTGTTCGTTGCAGCAATTATCCTATTGTCAACCTTAATAGATTCTTTACCGCCTAATCTTCTTATCTCTTTATCTTGTAATACCCTGAGCAACTTTGTTTGAGTAAGTGCGGGCAAATCACCAATTTCATCAAGAAACAGAGTTCCCTTATCGGAAGACTCGAAAAGACCAATCTTCCTGTGTATTGCACCTGTAAACGCCCCTGGTTCATAGCCAAATAATTCACTCTCTATGAGATTATCAGGAATTGCAGCACAGTTAAGTGCTATGAATGGACCTTTGTTTCTCTGACTATTATAGTGGATTGCCTTTGCCATTAATTCTTTTCCTGTGCCACTTTCCCCGTATATTAAGACTGTAACATTTGTTGGTGCTGCTTTTTTTGCTATATTTAAAATATATTGCATCTTCTTAGACTTTCCTATAATTCCTTCCATTTTAAATCTCTCAATCAGTGCCTCTTTTAGTTTGAGATTTTCCTTTAACAGACTCATCCTTTCTGCAGCTTTTTTTATAGTGAGAATGATGTTGTCTTTTTCAAGTGGTTTGGAAAGATAATCAAAGGCACCTTTTTTCATGGCTTCAACTGCTGAATTTACAGTGCCATAAGCTGTCATTATAATTACTGCAGGTGATGGGTCATATTTTTTTACATTTTCTAATAATTCAATCCCACTAATCTTGCCCATCTTTAAGTCGGTTATAACAATATCAGGCATGAGGGTTTCAACTAACTTCAAAGACTCTTCTGCAGAACCAGCAGTATGCACCTCATGTCCTTCGTCTTCAAGTATCTCTTTTAAAATCTCTCTTTGGGGTTTTTCATCATCTGTTACAATTATTACTGCCATCACTATCTCCTATATGTGAAACAACTCATATTTTTCAGATAAGTTTTCTTCATTTACTAACTTTTCTTCTGTTTTTGACAGGGGTAGTATAAATCTAACATCAGTCCCAAGTCCTTCAATGCTATTAATATCAACCTTACCTCCATGCTCTTCAATAACCCTCTTTGTCATTGACAAACCTAATCCCAATCCATTTTGTTTAGTTGAGAAAAAGGGTTCAAAAATCTTTTCAAAATTATCTATT
>DUZI01000164.1 GCA_013349595.1 Nitrospirota bacterium | reverse complement strand
TTGTCTTTTAAGTCTGTCATTTTTTATCTCCTTGATTGGTTAATGCTTTTTATAAGTTCCCTATATCCTTAAAATAGCGATAGGAAGGGCTGTTTCAGGCTTTTTATAATCGACAAATATTTTGCTTTTATTCATTCATTATATGCAATACCTTATGACAAAGCCCTAGGAACTTTTTTTATAAGGTGTCGTATAAAAATCCTTCACCAGCCTTTCCTATCTTACTTGCCTATTTTATTAAGCTTTTTAGTTCTATCTCCGATTTTGGTCTATATCTTTAATATTGTAATCTCTTACCCTTAATAGCCGTCACTTTTAAAGGGAATCATTGAGTTTTTTATAATCTCTATAAAATGCTTACTATTAATATTGCCACTTCTATACTGAATTATGCAATTTGGACAAGAAGTAATAACCATATCTTTTGTGGAATAAGCCTCTCGTTTTTTCTTAAATATTTCTAAAGATAGTTCTTCTTCAAGGAATTTAAACATACCACCAAAGCCACAACAATTGTTATCAATAGTGACATTTAAGCCAAGTTCAAAAAGTATGTTTACTGGGTCATCAACTTTAATGTTGAGATAGTTTTTGCTATGACATGGATGGTGATAAACAAGTTCTGATTTTATATATGCAGTATGTAAATCACCACATAGGCTTTTAATTTTATCCCACTGATTAATAATAAAAGTTGTTGAATCCACTATTTTGTTTATGCCTTGACCAATAATTTGCTGATATGTCTTATCCATTGTATATACACAGGTAGGACAAAGGCTAATAATCGTGTCTATGGAGAGTTTATTTAATATTTCCATGTTTCTCTCTGCTAAATTTTTTACTTCATCTCTTAATCCCATTGAAAGCATAGGGGCACCGCAGCACACAACACCAATGGGAATAACTACATCATAGTGTAAGGCATTAAGAATGTCTATCATATCTAATCCTATTTGGGTGACAAGATAATTTGTAGAGCAACCAGGAAAGAGTGCAACCCTGCCAATAGGATTTATGGTTTTACTTAAGGTTAATGTCTTGTTCAGTGGTATTGTTGAGACAAGTTTAGATATATTGAAGAGGCTTTGAAGGTTTTTAAATAGTGGGTGGGAAAGTTTATTCATAAATTTAAAGAATCTCATTAAATAAAAAAAATATTCTGTTTTTTTGAAAAGATAACTTGTGGCTACACTTAATAGTTTTGTTTTGTGTGTGTATTTCTTTAATTCTATACGGGCATCATAGATTGATTGTGTAATATCAATCTTTAGTGGACATGAGAGATTACAGGCTCCACATAGCAAGCAACTAAAGATTTTCTTATTCAGTTCATAGGTGGGTTTAATTAAACTTTGATTTAAATGTCTAATCAAGGCTACCCTTCCCCTTGCACTAATAGACTCTTTAGAAGTCTCCTTATAGGTTGGACAATTTGTCTTGCAATTACCACAAAAAACGCAGTCTTGAATATCTTTTTTAAAATTTATCAAGTTTTCCACTGGAGTAACCTTCAAGATCGAGTTTGATTAATCTGAAACCAATTTTTTTAAAATAGTTTATTAATTGGGTGTGTATTTTAC
>DUZI01000307.1 GCA_013349595.1 Nitrospirota bacterium | reverse complement strand
TTCGTATCGCTATTTTAAGAATAGGAGGTTTTTTGATATGAGTGAAAATAAAGAAGAGGTTGTTGAAAAGAAAAGAAACTTGACAGGCACCCTTAACAGTTTTATCTATAAGTCAGGTATGATTGCTGCAAAGACTGCTGTTGGTGTAGGGGCAGGTGCAGTAGCAGGATTTGGGGCAATAGCTGCCTTGGCTACTGCAGAAATAACAATCCCTGCATTAATAGTCCTTAAGACCTTTGGTTTTGCAGGAGGTGCTATTGGATTTTTAAATGGGTTGGCTAAAAAGGGATAATCCTTGCCCTTTTAAGGCAAATAATATCGAACAGGAGGTAACTATCAATGGAGGGGCTATTAAACATACCGAATGTATTTGTGCCACGACATAAAAGGTTTAAGACGCAGGAGATAAAGGAACTTGTCAATGAACTAAAAGAGTTGAGGGCAAGGAAGCAGCAATTAATTAATGACAATGCAAAACTTTTAAATCGGCTTGACACAATAAAGTCAGAGATTGAAGGCGCCAAACTGGTTGCTCAAACAATGACAAGGGAAATAGAACTTACGAAAGAAAAGATTGAAAACTATCCAAAAGAGTTAGACAGTCTTGAGGTAAAAAAAGAGGAATTGATTGAGGATATAAATCGCTGTCAGGTCAGCATGAAGACAGCAACAAGAAATATAAAAAACTTTCTCAACATGAGGTCACACCTTGAGGATGAACTCTTAAGTATTATTAATGAAAAGGCTGTATTTATAAAAAAGTTAAAGGATGTAGAAACAGGGGTGAATATTTTGGCAGAACAAAGACAACAAAAGGCACCAGAGATAAAGCAATATGATATGGTCTTAAGGCAGTTGTCAAGGGTATTTAAAGAGGCAGAAAACAAGATAGATGTATCTATTAAATTCTCTACAAAGATGAAAAAAGGCAACTAAAGATTTGGAACAATTAAGCAACACAGCAGGCTTTTTATCAGCCATATTATTTATTACTGCAAATGCCTATTATCCTGCAAAATTGATTGCAAGGCATGTAATTGGTTGGGACAAAGAAATGACTATTTTCTTTAGTAAATATCTCAAACTACATATATCCTTAAATCTATTAGCCCTTTTTTTCTTATTAATCCATGCTCACTATGCGGAAGAAAAGACAGCACTATTAGGATTAAGTTTTGTAGTTACCTTTTTGTTAACTCTTGAAGGCGTCTTAATGCATTACAAGGTATTCCCTGAAGATAATAAATATATAAGGATGTTACATACACAACAGGCATTATTCTGGATATGGATTGGCTTGATTATTATAGGACACATGAAGGTAATATGATCTTGTGCAGTTAGGCTATTATAATTCCCTATTCGTTAAGGGGCATGTCGAGGTGATGAAAAAGGTTATAAAAAAAGGAGGTGGCATACATGGATAAAGAGGCACTCTTTGACAAGATTAATAAGTGTTTATCCAGCAAAGACACTCAAACCCTTGTAAGTTTTTTCGGGGGGGGGGGGGGGGAAATTTAAAAATCTTTTTCCCCTTTAATTTAAACCCCTTTTTTGGCAAAAAAAAAAACCCTTTTGTTTTATGGGGGGTTTCCTTTGA
>DUZI01000329.1 GCA_013349595.1 Nitrospirota bacterium | reverse complement strand
CTATTTTTGACCTCTAAGGTGCCTATTTTTAATGGTTCAAACAGTCTCATTTATCTCACATACCTCCTTCCATTGACAGGAAAAACAGTATCTCTTTTTCCATGAATTTATTATCTTTGGTATTTTATTTGATAAGATTTGCCACTTGATTTCAATTCCATCCTGCATATTAAGGAGTTCTAAGGCAAGGTTATCCATTTGTCTAATCTCTTCATCAGCATTTTCTGTTAAATTACAACTGTCAAATGCCAAATAGGGACAAGCCTTACAGACTTCATCTGAACCAGTTATTATATAAATGCCTTCGTCCTTAGCCCTTTTTAATATTTCATTAAGGTTATTTACAAAGCCCTCACTATATCCCCTTCCTTTATAAAAGTGAAGACAGATAAGATGATGACCTCTTAGGCGTGCCTTCACTTCAATTCCTTTTGAAAAATCCTGTATTTTTTATACAATACACCACCAAAAAGTTCTGCTATCTTGATGGTAGGCAAATTATCTTCTAATATCCAGGAGAATTCAATTTTTTTAATTTTATGTTTTAACAGTCCCTTATGAACCTCGCAAAAAAGAAGAGCCTCTATGCCTTTATTCCTAAACTCAGGGATAATACCAAAGAGTAATAGCCTGCCTTGATTTATTCTTTTTATATTAATCAATGCCCTTATTATGTTCAGAGGATTTAATCGCCCCATCAGTATTTTTAGAATTTGATTAAAGTCTGAAATTACACCAAGAAAACCGACAGGTTCATCTCCCATAAATGCTATCGCCACTATATCCTCTTTAATAATCATCTTCAATTCTTTAATACTTTCAGAGAGTTCCTCATCGATTATGGGAACAAAACACCAATTATTTGACCATGCCTTATTGTAAACATATTGAAAGGCTTTCATATCTGATGAAAGGTTCTTCTTGTTTATCAGTCTTACCCGTGCACCTCGTCTTTTAGCAATCTCTGAAACCCTGTAAACTTTCTCTGGCAAGGTATCCTGCAGAATATATAAAAATGCAAAAAGATCCTTTGCCTTTTTTAAACCAGAAGAGATTAATAGGCTTTCATAATAGCTTAAATTATATGGCATCATAATCATTGGAGGCTCTGTAAAACCATCTACCAGTAAACCACATTCTGCATTAGTAGAAAAATTCATTGGACCTATCATCTTGTCTAATCCTTCATTAGACAAATCTTCTTCAACCTTTTTAAATAATTCCCTTGATATACGATGATCTTCATAGGATTCAAAAAATCCAAAAAATCCCGTCTTGTCATTGTGATATTTTAGGTGATTGTAATTGATAATTGAGGCAATACGACCTATGGTCTCATTGCCCTGTTTGGCAATATAAAGCCTGACCTTACTGTGACTATAAAAGGGATTCTCAGGGGTAAACTGTCTTTTTTGATCTCTTATAAGACGAGGACAAAAGTGTTTATCCCTTTTATAAATGACGAAAGGGAGATTTATAAATTCGTCAATTCCCCTTCTATCATTTGTTACTTCGTAAATTTTTATTTGGGATTTCTCTTTAAGGGTCTCGTCAAATAATGGCAAGCTGTTTACCGACCTTTTTAAAGGCATCTAAGACCTTATCAAGATGTTCATCTGTATGAGTTGCCATATAACTGGTCCTTATAAGTGCCT
>DUZI01000211.1 GCA_013349595.1 Nitrospirota bacterium | reverse complement strand
TCCAGCGATAAGGATAAGTCTCTTTCGTTCAGGAGCTATGTTTTGACACTTCTAATGCTTCTTTCGCTAAAGCCGCAAAACTCAACTACCACCCCAAAAAGTCTTGTGACTTTTTGGGGACCCTGTTCCTTCGGGTTCAAACACTTGCGGCTATTTAACGATCCAGTCTCAAAGAAGTGTTGCCAAAACATCGCTATTGACTTCAGAGCCCTATCCTTATCGCTGTATTTGTGATTTTTATTGCCTCACACTGAATGAATATCAGAGAAAAGACTGAAAAAATTGAAAGGGAAATTCTTCATGACAAAGCAGCTAAGGCATCATTGTCTCGTGGAAGATTAAGGAAAGAACAAGAGTGTGAGATAAGAACCTGTTTCCAAAGAGATAGAGACAGGATTATCCATTCAAAATCATTTAGAAGACTTAAACATAAGACTCAAGTTTTTTATGCACCTCAAGGAGACCATTTTAGGACAAGGTTAACGCATGTCCTTGAGGTTTCGCAAATAGCAAGGACAATATCAAAAGCCCTTCGTTTAAATGAAGATTTGACAGAAGCAATAGCCCTTGGCCATGACTTGGGACATACGCCTTTTGGACATGCTGGTGAAGAAATATTGAGGCAGTTAAATCCTGATGGTTTCGCTCATTATAAACAAAGTCTGAGAGTGGTTGATGTTTTAGAAAAAAATGGCAAGGGATTGAATCTCACTGAAGAAGTAAGAGATGGTATAATCAAACACTCAAAAGGTCGTGGAAAAATAATAAACAATAAAGATATGCCCTTAACATTAGAGGGTTCAGTAGTAAGAATATCTGATATAATAGCCTATGTCAATCATGACCTTGACGATGCATTGAGAGCTGGATTGATTGTAGATAATGATATACCTATACAAATAAGAAATGTCATAGGCAAGACCTATTCAGGTAGAATTAATGTTATGGTAAAAGATGTTATAAAAAACAGCGCTAAAATAGATTGTAACTCTATAAGTCCAACTGAGATGATGACAGAGATAATTTATCAGTTGAGAGAATTTCTTTATGAGAAAGTCTATGAAAACAAGGTAATATTAGAAGAATTCAGAAAGGCAAAGGAAATATTAAGACAATTATATAATTACTACATAAACAATATTGAAGTAATATCAAAAAAACAGGATGATTTATCTAACAAGAAGAAAAATAGACATTTATTTGTTACAGATTTTATAGCTGGTATGACTGACAGATTTGTAATGACAGAATATAAAAGATTATTTATTCCTAACAGGTGGGATACATTTTAAAATGATTGTTCCACGTGGAACAAATAACTTTTATTTGAAGATCTTGTCTCAAGTTTTGCGTGAAATGCCTGTTCGAAAATTGTGATTTAATGTTTGATATTTAAAGGCCTTCCTCGGTTAAATTAATAAAGGGTGAGGGAATATTACAAGTGGTGCAATATAGGTTTTTGCGGCAGGGCAATCAGGGTGTCTTAAAAACATAGTTTTCCCAAAATCGGCGATAGAACTAAAAAGCTTACTAAAATCAGCAAGTAAGATAGGAAGGGCTGGTGTGGAATTTTTATACGACACCTTATAAAAGAAATCTTGAGAAACCTTAGCAAAAGGCATTGCATTATAAAGGATAAAGCAAAATTAAAATGAAATCGTCGATTATAAAAATTCTGAAACAGCCCTTCC
>DUZI01000186.1 GCA_013349595.1 Nitrospirota bacterium | reverse complement strand
TTTATTGTTCACTGAAAGCCCTTGTTCTGTTAAAAGTATTTCCAATGTCCTCATCATCAGAAACGATAAAAAGCACAATACAAAATGCCCCCTAATTCTTTTTTTGATGTATTATCTGCTTGCTCTGTCAGATATTTCCTGCCACCTTTTTTGTTTAATGCCTTTATCCTTAGAGGGAGCTTCCATTAATTCCTCCGCCAAACCATATAAAACACTGCATCAGCAATATCAATTTTTTTCCTTTTTGCCTTGCGGAGTGGGTGTTGATATAAAGTCTTTAAGCCTGCCTAAGCTAAAAAGATATTTGTGATTAATATTGCCGTCATCATCACGATAGCTTTCAACTAATAATATCAGGCATTTACAGGTATTTTGAGAGGGAATTTTAGGGTTAACTGACAAACTCAGGACAAGGATATTGCTAATATCAACTTGATATTTAAAAAGGCAATTGCAGATAATGACCAGTTTTATAAGGTCTATAAAGAGAGCCTCTAAAAATTTGGCAAAAGATAGGGAATTTATCTATATAAAATTTCAAAGAGTTCTTCTGCCTTGACACTATCAATCCTCTTGAGATTTATGTATTGATTAAAGGCTGACTCCTTATCACCAATGAGATGATAAGCTAAAGCCAATGTGAATTGAGCATTGACATCAAGGGGATTACTTTTAATATAAGATTGCAGGTATTTAATAGACTCATTGTATTGTCCTGAAATAACATAGAGAGAGGCTAATTTTTTCTTTATTTCTATGGAATGGGTAAGTTCATAGGCTCTTTTATATAAATTCTCCGCTTCTTTGAATCTGCCTGTTGATGTAAATAATATAGCCATCATCATTATTGTCTCCTTGTCCTTGCTATTTAAGCTAAGTGCCTTTTGGAGATTTTCTTCTGCCTCTATGAATTTTCTTTGTTTCAATAAAACACCTGCCAATTCTTTATATTCTTTGACTCCACTTTCTGGAGATACTTCTTTTTTTGGGAATTCAATCTTTGGCTCAACTGGTGTCTTTTCAATAATTTCAGTCTTAACTTGCTCAATCTTTTTTGTCTTTTGAATGTATTTATTGATGCTGTTAAGTATAAATTCGTTTTTTGTGCTATTTGGTATCAACTTATCAATCTTACTAAATCTCTTGCCCTTTGTCTCAAGGCTCAATACTGCTATGTCGTGTTTTGTGCTGTATGAAATCAAGTTCTCAATGAAATATACATTACCCATTTCGTCCTTTAAAAGGAGATTAAAACTTACATCCTCAAGCCAAGCCTTGATTATCTTTATGTTCACTGTGATGATTCCACTTTCATCAACCAACCTTGCAGGACTAAAGAGAATAACCTTATTGCTTTTGTCAATTATATAAACTTTATATGCCTCAGAGGTATTAATTTTTGAGGCATAACTGTATAGTGGTGTCAGCACAACAATTAGCATTATTATCAACCTATGCAAGACCAAAATATATCTCCTTATCTTGAAGACTAACCTTTTCTAAGATTACCTCTATTGGATATGAGATCTTATAAACCTTCTTTTTGTGAGTCCCTATTAGTGAGATACTTCTTTCATCGTATCTGTAATAATCATCAGTCATGTAAGATACATGAACAAATCCCTCAACAAACAAATCTATTAACCTTACTTTAAGACCATAGGAAGTTACTCCAATAATGATTGCTTCAAAAACCTCTCCAAGTCTATCTTTCATAAAC
>DUZI01000229.1 GCA_013349595.1 Nitrospirota bacterium | reverse complement strand
TGCCACGCCACCTGCAGCATTGGCAATAACAAAGAAAGCTATTATCTGTCCATGTATATCCTGCATGTAATGGCTCATAGCAATAAGGCTTATGTTTATAGCATTAAGCATAATCTCAATAGAAAGAAACATCATGAGAAGGTTGCGGCGAGTCAAAAAAGCAAATAGGCCTATCGCAAAAAGTCCGGCGCTCAGGATCAGATACCAATTAAGAGGAACCATCTTTTTGCCTTTTCATGGCAAGGGCTGCAGCAGCTATCATAGGAACAAAGAGTATTAAGCCAACAATCATGAAAGGAAACGCATAATCATTAAACAAGACATGGCCGATAATCTTAATATGAGTTTGATGCTGTATCCTTTCTATTGTGTATTCTCCGAGAGGGCCCATAACTAATTTATTGATAGCCACAACAAAGGAGAGCAAAATTAGAACAACAACCATAGCCCTACCCTGAAACGAATTAATAAACCTCTGCTTTTCTATCTTAACCTTCAAGAGCAGCACTACAAATAAAAACATTACAAGTATGGCGCCTGCATAAACGATTATTTGAATCACTGCAAAGAACTCGGCGTTTAGGAACAGATAGAGCCCGCCAATGTGGACAAACATCAAGAGCATCCACATAACCGCATGTATCAGGTTCCTCCTGGTAACAACAACCAGTGCAAGCCCAAGTATCATCACAAAGAAATATCCAAAGAAAAGATGAGCTAGTGTCATAGAATAAATCTCTTTACAAAGGCTACTATTAATAGATTCAGCAAAGAAAGCGGTATCAATACCTTCCACCCTATCTTCATCAATTGATCAAAACGGTATCTTGGTATAGTCGCTCGTATCCAATAATAAAAAAATATAAAGAAATAGACCTTTATGAGGAACCAGAAAATTCCAGGCACATAATTCAAAAATGGTAATAAATCAGTAACAAACCTTGGGATTGTCCATCCACCAAAGAAACAAAGGGTCATGATGCTTGACATAATAAACATAGCCACATACTCAGATAGGAAAAATAAGGCATATCTAAAACCACTATATTCAGTAAGATAGCCTGCTACCAACTCTGTCTCTGCCTCAGGGAGGTCAAAAGGCGTGCGGTTTGTCTCTGCAAAGGCAGAGATCAGAAAGACTACAAAGCCAATAAAGAGATGAGGGGCATACATACTAAGTGGATACTCATATTGTGCCTTTACAATGTCGTCAAGCCTTACCGAGCCTGCCATCAAAAATACAGATGCAAGGCTAATACCCATTGCAATCTCATAGCTGATTACTTGTGCTGCAGAACGAATTCCACCAAAAAAGGCATATTTTGACCCTGATGACCAGCCTGCAAGGATTATCCCGTAAACAGCTAAAGAGGCGGTTGCAAGGATAAAGAGCATTCCCACATTGACATCAGCTATAATGAAGTTTTCTGAAAATGGTATTACTGCCAAAGAGGTCATCGTAGGTGCAAGGACTATCACAGGGGCTATAAAAAATACAGCCTTATCTGCCTTTGCAGGTATGATGTCTTCCTTAAAGAGGGATTTAAACATGTCGGCAAATGGCTGTAATAGACCATAAGGACCTACCTCCATTGGACCAAGCCTACACTGCATCCTGCCAATTACCTTACGTTCAAAGTATGTTGCATAGGCAACATGAAGCAGTGTTACCCCAAATACCACAACAACCTTAATCACACTTATTATGAGTGTAAATAAAAAGTCCATAAATATCCTTTTATAAGCCCTCCTCTTA
>DUZI01000277.1 GCA_013349595.1 Nitrospirota bacterium | reverse complement strand
TTCAGGATTTTTATAATCGACAAATTTTATTTATAATTTTGATTTATACATTTAAAACAATGCCTTATGACAAAGCCCCCCTAGGAACTTTTTTTATAAGGTGTCGTATAACCTATCTTACTTGTTGATTTTATTAAGCTCTTTAGTTCTATCGCTGATTTTGGAATAGTCCATCTTAACAAAGGGGATGAAAACAATGGTGACCCTCCCCTGAAAGTTGGGAATTAAAGAGAAGAAGCACTTTTAAGAAGGTGAGATTTTGTCTTTTAACTTCCGCACTACTACTTTTTATAAATCACTTACCCTATTTTAATGGTCTTATTAGACATTTTAAAACTCTCTTTGTATCCTTATCAACTTTATATCTATCGTCAAGTCTATAACCTGCTATCCAAATAATATCCTTTTCATTGGCTAAAAGAGGGACTACATCCCTTTCATCTCTTGGTATCTTTTCATCTACGAAAAAGTCCTGTATTTTTTTTCTTTTACCGAAACCAAGTGGATAAAAATAATCACCTGCTTTCCTTGCCCTGATGACAAGAGGAAATTTGGCCTTGTCTGCATCAATTAATACTACTTGCCTTGGTTCCTCAATAAAATTACAATCGTCTTTACTACAAAGTGAAATATCCATAACCAAAGAGGCTTCTCTTATAGCGAATTGCCCTTCAGAGGAGATAGTTTGTTGTTCTATACTTATTGTTTTAAGGGTTGTAATCTTCAGAGTTGAATATCCCTTAATTACCCTCATATCCTTGTTTATGTAAATCCTTGCACCGCTTTTACCTTTTTTTATCAAATCAATTATGTCTTCAATATTAATAAAGCTAATGGATTTTAAATCCTTTACCTCATCAACTGCCCTCCTGATTAACCTTCTTAAGATTGCTCTATCCATTGACTCCATTGGCTGCCAAAAAAGCTCAATATATCCCTCACCCTTTCTTGAAATCATCTTCATGAGTGACTTTGTAACAAGTATGTCAAAGTATCTCTCTTCATCTCTAATAATATCTGTTGTTCTCTTTATTATATTAATGAAATCCTTGTTAATCTTCTTAATCTCTGTCATCAATTGTAGCCTAATTTTGTTTCTCAAATAATCATCCTTAAGGTTTGATGAATCCATGATGAAGGGCTTATTTTTATCTAAATTAAGGCTCTCAACTTTTGAAATTAAATAATCTTCTATCTCAACCCTACTCGTTTCAATAAATGGACGAATAATTTTTCCTCTTTTAGGGGGGATGCCTGCCAATCCCGACACCCCAGTCCCCCTTATTAGTCGCATCAATACCGTTTCTGCCTGATCATCCGCATTATGGGCAATAGCAATCTTGCCACAAGTTAATTCCTCTGATTTGGTATTTAAGTATTCATACCTTAACTGTCTTGCCCCTTCTTGAAGAGAAATATTATGTTTTTTACAATATCCCTTCACATCAATAGTCCCTTCAGTAAAATTTATATCTAAGCTTTCACAAAGTCTCTTAGAGTGACTTATCTCCTCATCAATCTCTTTAGGTCTTAATTGATGATTAATATAGACTGCGTGAAGGTTTAGTGAATACTGCTGTCTTATCTCAGCCAAAAATACAGTAATTGCACTTGAATCAGCCCCACCTGATAAGGCAATGAGTATGCTATCACCAGTATTTATCATGGAAAATTTATTGACTGTTTCTAATACTCTATTTATAAACATTTTTTTACACCTTTTCTGCAAGGACTTCCTTGAGCACCCTTGGCATTAATTCAATCTTTTTACGCAACACAGGTATTAGTTT
>DUZI01000276.1 GCA_013349595.1 Nitrospirota bacterium | reverse complement strand
ATTTTGTTGATTGGGCAACTATCTAACCTCATATTTTTTTGCTTTTTCTGAATAATCAATCAAATCCTTATATTCCTTCCATTCCATATCGACAAGATCACTTTTTAATGGGTAGTCTTTTCTTAAAGGGAACCCTTCCCAGTCCTCAGGCATAAGTATTCTTCTTAAATCAGGATGTCCATTAAACCTTATTCCAAACATGTCATAACACTCCCTTTCATGCCAATCTGCTCCACGCCATATATCTACAACACTATCAATTGAAAGGTTATCAGGTTCTTCAGTTGTGTCATCTTTGAGTTGTGCCTTTATTCTTATAAAATGTCTCAATTTCACAGAGAATAGATTATAAACCACTTCAAAACGATATTCACTCTTATCTTGATAGTCCACTCCACATAAATCTACAAGGTAATCAAAGTTTAAGGATTCGTCATTATGTAAATAGAGAAGTATTTTTTTGATATTCTCCTTCTTGACTTTCACAGATACTTGATTTCGGAAGTTTGTTATGTCAATGACATCGTCATGGAAATGGTCTTTAATATTTTCAGCTATATCTTGAGGTGTCATCTCCATTTACTCCATCTGAAGGTTTCTGAATCTATCTTTTGCTGTAATTTAATAAGTCCATCCATAAATGCTTCAGGTCTTGGGGGACATCCAGGTATATAGACATCAACTGGTAAAAACTTATCAACACCAAGAACGGTGCTATAAGTGTCATAAACATTTCCCGTGCAAGCACAACTACCCATTGCTATTACATATCTTGGCTCTGGCATCTGATCATAAACCCTTCTGACAATTGGAGCCATCTTTTTTGTAACTGTTCCAGCAATTATTATACAATCGGCCTGTCTTGGCGAACCCCTAAATATAATGCCAAATCTGTCCAAATCGTAGTGTGATGACCCAGTTGTCATCATTTCTATACCGCAACAAGCAAGTCCAAAGGTCATAGGCCAAATAGAGGATCTCCTTGACCAATTAATTATTTTATCAAATCCAGCAATAACAGCATTTATTCCTGGAATTAACTTAATACCTTGCTCAATCTCTATTAATTTTCCACTTTCTCTATCAATTTTGAAATTGTCTTTAATTTCTAATGTGTTATCCATAGTAGTTAATCTATTTCCAATCAAAGGCTTCTTTTTTCCAAGCATAAATATAGCCAATAGCAAGGATAAAGATGAATAAAATCATCTCTACAAGTGCATAAAGACCAATCTTGTCATATACTATCGCCCATGGATACAAAAAAACAGCTTCTACATCAAATACAACAAAAAGCATGGCAATAATGTAATACTTTACACTAAACCTTTCACGGGCTTCACCAATAGGAAGATTACCAGATTCATAGGCAAGAAGTTTTTCCTTATAATGTCTTTTTATCCTGAATACATTACCAATATAGAGAGTAACTGCTCCAAAAACGACCGATATAATCATAATTAATAGTATTGGCAGATATTCTGTTGGGATATAATTACCTGGTTCCATTTAGCTAACTCCTTAAAATTTAAATGTTATTTATACAGCATATCGATTAATATTGTCAAGCAATATAAGATTACCCAAAATCGGCGATAGAACTAAAAAGCTTAATAAAATCAGCAAGTAAGATAGGAAGGGTTGGTGAGGAATTTTTATACGACACCTTATAAAAAAAAGTTCCTTGGGCTTTGTCATAAGGCATTGCATTATAATGAATAAAGCAAAATTAAATAAAATCTGTCGATTATAAAAATCCTGAAACAGCCCTTCCTATCGCTATTTTTGGGAGATTTATAGACAAATAAAAATTTTTATATAGAATTTAAGACTATTTT
>DUZI01000123.1 GCA_013349595.1 Nitrospirota bacterium | reverse complement strand
GTTGATCTCCTCATCATGGTAAGCGATGCAACTATAAAGGGTGTTACTACCCTTAAAAGGATAGATGACCTTGTCGATGAACTCAAATTAGATATAAAAAAAAGAATTTCCATAATAAACATGGTAACCGATGGTCAACAGGACAAACTCTTAACAAAGGCTAAAGAAATTGGACTAAGAGATGTTTATTTTATCTCAAGAGATAACAATATTGCGGAATTTGATATTGAAGGAAAGCCAATACTAAACTTACCTGAAGACTCTATTTCTTTTAAGAGGTTATCTAAAATACTTGATAACCTCACATTTTAAATACTAAGTTTCCTTAATATACTTTATTTTAGGAGTTATTTTCCCCTCTGCAATCTCAATTATACCAACAGAAATAGGCAAGTCTCGCCTTTTTGGACCTGCACTACCTGGATTAAAAAATAAAATATCCTTATCGTAAAAAAAATCAGGTTGATGAGTATGACCAAAGACAACTAAATTAACACCCGCAGAGCTTAAGTTTATGTCTATTTCTTGCACATTGTGTATCAAATAAATGTATTTATTTTCAAACCTGATATGTTCAGTTTTAGAAATATTATCCATAAAATAATAATTGTCTGTGTTTCCAATAACTGAAACTGTCTTTGCGATGTTGTTCAAGCTGGTGATAATTTCCATGTTACCAATATCACCTGCATGAAGTATTAAATCAACTCCATCAAACAAATCAAAAACCTCTTCACGCAATAAACCATGAGTGTCTGAAATCACACCAATCATTTTGGGGGTGTTGTTCAATGATAGCCCTCGCTAAGGAATATGTGTTATTGAATCTAAGGGTATTTTAACACTACTTGTAATGTAAATTTGATTAAAAAATTGAAGTTAAGACCCTACTTACTGATAACCTTAGCTTTTGTGCAGTTTTCTTAAACACACTTAAATTGCTATTGTATTCATAAAGACGAGAATCTTTGCCTATTATATATTTGTTGCCACGCCAGTCAACTGTTGAACTAATTAGTGGGATAAACCATATTAGACCAATAAGTATGTCCTTTGCAGGAACAAAAAGGTGTTGTTTGATGTTGGCTTTATTATTGTAACAAACTGACAAGGGGTATTTCTGTTGTGAATAATGATTAGATGTAAGATTGTTGATGTAATAATCACCTATTATCTTAAGTAGACTTATAAATAAGGCAAAAATTAATGCTGATAGTCTCTGTCCTGATGCAGAAAGAACGACCAAAAAAGACATAAAGATAGGATTACATAACAACTCAGAAATATATTGATAACCTCCGATCTTCCATCTTAACTTGCCCCATCTTGTGTGTCTATTTAGAAATCTCCCCAATGACCAATACTCATTTATATTTTGTATCATATATTCTGATACTACAACCTTTTTGCCAAATTTTTTCATTTCTCTACCAATGATAAAGTCCTCTGCTAATACATCTTTAAACTGACTAAATCCTCCAATAGCATTAAAATCAATCTTTTTCATTAACATAGATTTGCCTATTACACAGGGTATGTGTAGATATTTATCAAGGAAACAAACACTACCTATTATGAAGGCATTTAGGTGAAGATTTTCAAAGATTGCACCAAAAGATCGTCCACCAATACCCCTTATTAAATTTGTAACAAGTCCAACGGAACTATCAGACATCCTTGATACAATAGATTTTATATAGTCAGCACCTACCATTACATTACTATCACTTATAAGAACATAGTCATATTTTGATGCGTTATAAGCAGGAATCAGGTTGTTGATTTTGGGATTAAGCGCAATAGAACAAGGTTCTACAATAATAGTGATATCTTTATCAGGATGTCTTTGTTTGACCATCATTGCAATCTTATAGGCAGGG
>DUZI01000157.1 GCA_013349595.1 Nitrospirota bacterium | reverse complement strand
GTTCCATTGAAACCTCTCTTTTAAGTCATTAATTGTATATTTTATATCCTTAAGTTTTGCCTCTCCTAATAGCTTTTCAATATGTTCTTCAATGTAAGGGTCATTTAACAAGGCAAAGATGGCATTTGCCCTTTTATAAGGCATTGTATCGGGCATAAATGTGCTTATAGACGATAGAGCAGACTCCATTACATCGCCAAATATGACTGGTGACTTTGGAACCCGTGCATTTTCAATTGCCTGCTTTAATCTATTTGTACCAACTCCTTTTATAGCAATAGATTCTACGACAGGAACGCCAATAATAGAAGAAAGCCTCTTGGAATCAATCCACATACCCTTTCTTAAGGTCTCATCAACAGCATTTAGAACTAACACCATAGGTATTGAAAGTTGTGTCAATTCTGCAGTCAGGGAAAGAGATTGTTTCAAGTGATTGGCATCAAGACACTGAACAATAATATCTATTTCATCAGAAAGTATCTTTTCTCTGACAATATAGGCCTCTTCTGATTGGATATGTAAAGAGTAAATGCCTGGTGTATCAAGGATGTTGTAACAATAACCTTCTGTAGTGCAAAATGCCTTTTTGATGTTAATAGTTGACAACGGGTAATTAGCAACAAGGGTATATTCTCCAGTAAGATTTGAGAATATTTGACTCTTACCACAGTTTGGAAGTCCAATTATGAGAACATTTTTGTCTGGTTTATTATTCATATCTTTCATTTAAAATTTAATTGCAATTCCAAAGAGTGCTGTAAAGTCAGTTTCTGGTTTATTAAGTGCAAATCTAACACCTGCTTCAGCACTAAAATTTTTACTAAGGTCATATATAAAACCACCAGTAGCAAAGGCAGGATGATTGTTCGTTCCCTTTTCTGGGTTTGTATAAACCCCTATCTCTGCAACTGCTTTTAGGTTGTTTATTATTGGTATCTCAGCAGCTAAAGAGGATTTAACGATTGATTTTCTTAAGATGTCTTTGTCTTCTTGATTTTTGTAATCCATATAGGAATAACCTAAGTTAAAGTGGATTGTAATCGGCTCAAGGCTTTTCGTTGTAATAAATGTTATGCCATAAGTTGGTTTGCCTGTGCCAAGCCCTTTATCAATCTTACCAGTAGGAAGGGTAATACCTGGCTTAAGTGCAAAACTCCAGCCATCTTTGTTTTCATAAAATCTCCATTTTAAGTCAATAGACAAATCTGTAATGCCATTTTCCTTTGCAATTTCTGTGTCATTAACCCTGATTTTATACCACTGATAGGGTAGTTCGATGGATAAATCAACAGTCTCAACTATTCCATAAACAAAGGATGTTGATATTTTTAAGCTTTCTGATTTAATGCTAATATTATTTTCGGTCTCTTTATCCTTTGAGGTCTCTCCTTTAACATCAATCTCAAAATTTCCCTTTCCTTGAGTTCCTGTATCATCAGTTATCAATGGATGACCTGCAAAGACGCTTGAGGAAAGCAAAAAAACGATTATTAAGGCAAATACGCTTGATTTGAACATAAATTCTCCTTATGAAAGTGTTTTTTAGCCAAGTCTATAAAAAAATAACTAAAAATTAAAAATTTTTGGCTTATACAAAACTTAGATTAATTTTCAATTAATAAGTTTTAAGAAAAAGAGGTAGTCCATGCTACCTCTTTATAGAAACTTAGTCCCAAAAATAGCCATAAGAAGGGCTGTTTCAGGATTTTTATAATCGACAAATTTTATTTATAATTTTGATTTATACATTTAAAACAATGCTTTATGACAAAGCCCTAGAATCTTTTTTTTATAAGGTGTCGTATAAAAATTCCACACCAGCCCCTTAAAATAGCGATAGTAAGGGCTGTTTCAGGATTTTTATAATCGACAAATTTTATT
>DUZI01000134.1 GCA_013349595.1 Nitrospirota bacterium | reverse complement strand
CTCTTCTCAGTCAACTCCTCTAACCTTTCCTCTAATACAGGTATCTCTGAAATGGTCTTTTCATATTTCTTTAAGGTCTCTAATTTTGCATTTTTAAGTTCCTGCACCTCTTGAATTTCCTCGTTTAAGGGAAGATAACCATACTCATAAACTGTCCAAATGATAAAAATTATTGCAATAGGGATGGTAATTCTCAAGGTATTATTTTTTTTCTTTGTCATTTCTGTCCTCCTTTTGCATCTTTATAGTAAAACGTTCCATTTTAGTAGAGTGGTCTCTGTAAGAAGGGGCAGAAAATTCCACATTTATGAAATACTTTGACTCCTCTAACTTTGTCAGAAGTCCTGCGGTGTTTTCTGCAAATCCCTCAAGTTCAACAGTCTTTGTAGTTATCCTGATCCTCGTAAGCCAGGTTGTTTGAGGTATTATTGTGGTCAATTCTTTCATTATATCCAATGTTACTATGCTATCTTGGGCAAACCCTTCTATAGTCTCAATCTCTAATTGAAGAGAATCCTTGCTTTTTTGGAGAGATTCTGCCTTCTTAAGCTTTTCCTTTTTGGAATTTAAGATGGAGGTAATCTTTTGTAAATTCTCTTTTTCTTTTTTTAGAGGGATTATAAAATAAGCAATTATTAGCAAAACTAAAATAACAGAGAGGATAAATGAAGACAAAATAGGTCTTTGGATGGTTTGTTTGACACCAAGGCTCAAGAGATTATAGCCTCTTGTTTTCATTAACAAACTTGATATGGCAGAACCAAAGGAAAATAATAAGACATCTTCTTTGCAGTTAATCTTACTTAGATAATCCTTAGGAGATTTTACCTGAAGTGTAGTCTTTATTTTAAATGTATCAATTGCGTCAAAGGTATCATTCATTATATATACTTTTAGATTATGTTTATTGGAAAGTTTAGTTTTAGTATAATTAATTTGCCCAATTAGTTTATCCAATAAGATGCTTGTATCAGAATTATCAATCATTGTCCGATTATGTTCAGTCATTTCTCCATTTATTAAACTATAGGAGTAAAAACCAGTGTTATCAATGTTAATAATAATCTTATCTTCTTTTGGTTCCAGATAATTTAGAAGGGATAAAAAGGCTGATATACTTGAAGTAAGATAATTTACCGTGATACCTTTTTTTTTCAACTCCTCTATGTATGGTTTTATTAATGAAATCCTTATCGCAGATACCATTACATTGATAGTACTATCAGTCTCACTTGTAACATGATAATCAAAAAATGCGTCTTCACTATTAAAAGGTGTGAGCCTGTCTATTTCATAGGCTATTACATTTCTCAGATTTTCCTTTACTGTAATAGGGAAGACTGCACTTTTAAAAACAACCCATGTGGAAGGAATCGTAAGACTAATCTCCTTACCACTATATTTGAAATCACCTATGGCAGTTAATACTGTATTTGCCAAATCAGTGGGTGAAGGTATATTATCTTGAGATATATTATATTTTTTTGATGAAATTAATTTAATCTTACCTAAAAATCTGCTTACTAATGCAACACCTACAGAACCAGATCCAATAGAAACAGAAAGTATCCTTTGAGGATATATAGATTCATCAGAAAGATTAAAAAATAGGATTTTTTCAAGATTTAAATATAAAGAAATGACAACCTTTAAAAGATTGTTTAAAAGCAATCGGATATTTTTTGAGATAGCATTAAATTGCATATTTCATGATCTAAAATTAGAAGTTTGTATTATAAACAAGAAAGGTCAATTTTTAAAATAGTTCCCAAAAATAGCGATAGGAAGGGCTGTTTCGGAATTTTTATAATCGACGATTTCATTTTAATTTTGCTTTATTCTTTATAATGCATTGCCTTTTGCTAAAACTTCTCAAGATTTCTTTT
>DUZI01000160.1 GCA_013349595.1 Nitrospirota bacterium | reverse complement strand
TCCCTGACAAAAAGATAATGTTCTATAAGGGGGCTGATAAGATATGTGAGTACCACCTCTGATTTACTGGCGATGTCTACTTTTGATTTTTACCAAATGTCTACTTTTGATTTTTACGGAACAAGTAATAAAAAAACTATTGACAAAAATATTTTTTTTTGTTAAAAAAGACAGCATGTTTTTTGGAAAAGAGATACCAATAAGCGTTGATATAGGTTCTGCCTATATAAAAATTGCTCGTATATCAGAAAATAGAACAGGAAGCGAGTTAACACTTTTTGATTATATAGAAATGCCTCTAGGAACTATAGTTGATGGGATTATAGAAGACAAGGGTTCAGCTACGCAAGCACTGACAGATTTAGTCCAAAAGAACAAATTAAAATCGCCTAACGCAATATTGAGCGTATCAGGACATTCTTCAGTAATAATTAAAAAAATCACTATTCCAAAGATGAAAGAGGAGGACTTAGCCAATTCAATCAAGTTTGAAGCAGAACAATATATACCCTTTGATATAAACGATGTAAATATTGATTTTCAGATAACTGGAGATACCTACCAAGGCTCAGACCAAATGGATGTTGTGCTAATAGCCGTTAAAAAGAGTATTGTGAAGGATTATCTTGATGTAGTTGAATCAGCAGGGTTGACGCCAGTAATAGTTGATTTGCCTCACTTTGCAGTTAGCAATATTTTTGAACACAGTTACGGACTTTTTGAAAATGAGACTATAGCTTTGATTAATATTGGTGCCAATTCAACAAATATGAATATTCTCAAAAATGGAGTACCACTATTTACAAGGGATACACCCATAGGGAGCATAGTTCACTCTGAAGCCTTAATGCAAGAATTTGACCTTACAGCACAAGATGCAGAGAGGCTTAAGAGGGGTCTTACTATTGCAAATGTCCAACCTGAAAATGCAGAATACACTATAATTTCTGCTTCGGAAGAGATATTTGCTGATGTTCAAAGGTCAATAGACTTTTTCAGAAGTAGCGTAAGTGAAGAAGATATTTCGAAGATTTTTTTAAGTGGTGGTGTAGCAATGACCAAAGGCTTTGCCTCCGTAATGGCAGAAAGATTGCTGATACCTGTAGAAATTATCAATCCCTTTAATAATCTTAAAATTTCTGACAAGGTTGATGAAACAATGACAAGACAATATGCATCACTTGCAACCGTTGCAATAGGTCTTTCACTGAGAAGACCAGGAGACAGGTAAAATATGATAAAGATAAATCTCATAGGTGAAGAGAAGCGTAAAAAGAAGAAAAAACCTTTTAAACTCAGAAATGTTACCACACTTTTTATTATCATTATGGTTTTGACGGTTTTAATCAATGGTGGAGCCTTTGCCTATCTTTATTTGACAGTCACAAACCTTGAAGAAGAAAAGAAGAAAAATGAAGTAATCTTAGCAGACCTCAATAAAAAGATTGGTGAGGTCAAAAGGCTTGAAGAAATGAATAAGGAGATTGCAAACAGGAAAAACATTATCCAAGAGATCACCAAAAACAAGCCTATTCCAATTAAATTAATGAACGAGATTAATCAAACAATGCCAGAGGGACTTTGGATTACAGGTATCAAGTATGAAAACAAGGTAGCAAAGATTGAAGGCATTGCCCTTACAAACCTTTCTATTGTAGGTTTCATAGAGAACCTCAAAAACTCAAAGTTTGCAACAAATGTATATTTACAAGAGTCTAACCAGATTGATTTTGAAAAAGTTCTTGTATATAGATATATATTAACCTTTCAGGTAGTCATATGAAACAGGAATTCAAAAAACCAAATATTGATTTAGAATCACTTTCCACACAAAAGAAACAACTCCTTCTCATAGGACTTCCGCTTCTTATCACTGCCCTCGTAGGATATTTTTTATGTTTTCCTTACTA
>DUZI01000306.1 GCA_013349595.1 Nitrospirota bacterium | reverse complement strand
TTTCATACATAGCATCTTGTAAGCCATATCTCAAATCTAAATGGGCGATTTCCTGCATATTTAAGGAATATATATAAGTCTCTAATTGATTCCATCGTACAAAATAACCATCTGTCCTTTTCATATTAATAAAGCCAATTATGGTTAATAGGCATAGAAAGAAAAGAATAACCAAAAAAAAGGTAACGAACTTCTTTTTTATTGACCAATCATACCATATCATCAAAACCTCCTTTTTTTTCAAATCAATCATTAATGATTTGTTTTTTGGTATTTTATTATTAGACTTTTTCTATAAAAAACTTATTTATTCTACTGTTTCTCTTATCACATCTGCCACACGGTTAGCCCATTTTTTAGCCAAATCTCCCTCTTCAGCCTCAACCATTATCCTAATCTTTGGTTCAGTGCCTGAGGACCTTACAAGTAACCTTCCAATACCTAAAAGTGATTTTTCAGCCTCTTGTATTACATTTTGAACCTTTGGGATTGTCTTAAAATCTTTTCTTGATTGGCATTCTACATTTATCAACTCTTGAGGGAAAAGCCTTATCTGACTTGCCAAATGTGATAAATTTACACCACTTTCTTTTAGGATATAAAGGATTTGAATTGCCGTAATCATCCCATCTCCCGTTGTATTAAAATCTGAAAGAATAATATGTCCTGATTGTTCACCGCCTAAATTGGCTCCTCGTCTTATCATCTCTTCAGTAACATATCTATCACCGATTCTTGTCCTAACTAAATTTATACCAAGAGAGTTTAGTCTCTTTTCAAGTCCAAGATTGCTCATAGTAGTAGCAACAACTACATTATTTTTAAGTAAGCCTTTTTTTTGAAAGTACTCTGCAAATATGGCGAGCATTTTATCGCCGTCAACCATAAATCCCTTATCATCAATCAAGAGCGTCCTATCTGCATCACCATCATGGGCAATTGCAAGATTGTATCCTTTTTTAACGATCACATCACTCAATTTGTCAATATAAAGAGAGCCACATCCTTCATTTATATTTATGCCATCTGGTTTATCATTAATACTTGTTACATCTGCACCAAGTTCCCTAAAAAGTGCAGGAGATGCCTTATAGCTTGCACCATTAGCACAGTCTATTAATATTTTTAATCCTTCTAAATCAGCACCTCGTGGTATAGTAGATTTGACATATTCAATGTATCTTCCTGTGGCATCATCAAGCCTGAAGGCTTTTCCAATTTTATCTCCCTGTGCCCGTCTTTTTGGAAAACTATCATCTGCAACTAATTGCTCTATCTTGTATTCCAGTTCATCAGAGATCTTATAACCTTCTGATGAAAATATCTTGATACCATTGTCGTAATAGGGGTTGTGTGATGCAGAAATTACTATCCCTGCATCAAGGCGAAGGGTTCGAGTAAGAAAGGCAATGCCTGGAGTTGGCAAAGGTCCAACAAGGGTCACATTCACACCCTTTGCACACAGACCTGATGTAAGGGCAGACTCTATCATGTAGCCAGATAATCTTGTATCCTTACCAATAAGAACCATATTTCTACCGTGGTCATTTCTTAATACTGACGCTATTGCCATGCCCAAACGCAAGACCTTTTCAGGTGTCATAGGGCTTGAATTGACCTTTCCCCTAATTCCATCTGTGCCAAAAAGTTTCATCTCTGCACTCCTGATATAGTTATCTTTACCAACACTTCAGGTGTATTTATCATTATGTTCTTCCCTCCTGTATTAATTTTCACATTCTGTTGAAAATCCTTATCAAGACTTGTAACATCTATGGTTTCTGTCTTTAATAAATTTATTTCACTTATCTCAGATTTTGCCCCTTTTATCTCAACCATTGAAGGTATTACCGATATACCTGTCACCTTATAACCCTTATCGGGCATACCAATGACAGGCACCCTTACAGGGA
>DUZI01000232.1 GCA_013349595.1 Nitrospirota bacterium | reverse complement strand
TCCTGGCACTTATTGCATCAGGTTTTAAACAGACAATCATTCACAGAGACCTGCAGAGTCAAAATATTATTATAAGAAATGGTCAAACTCCTTTTTTAATAGACTATCAAGGTGCAAGACTTGCCCCACCTGCATATGATTCTGCTTCACTTTTTTATGATCCTTATGTGGAAATTGATTATACCTTGAGGGAGAGGTTGTGGAATCTTTACTGCACTAGACTTTTAGATAAATTAGACATTAAGAAGGATGAATTAGAAGAATCCTTTATTATTTGTAAATTACAAAGACTCATGCAAGCCCTCGGTGCTTATAGCTACATTTCTTATATAAAAGGCAAAAAATTCTTTGAAAAACACATACCTTCTGCCATTAAACTTCTAAATGTTACAATCAATCAAACAAACCTCAATTTACCCATACTATTCTCTACAATTAAAAAAATTTATCAGTGCTATTATAAATAATTTTATTACTTTAAAAAGGAATCTGGTATCACTTTACTAAAAAATATATTAAGAAATGTGACTTTTATCAATCTTTATCTTCATCTTGTTTTTTGCTTGATCAATAAATGATTTCACTGCATAGGCATTTATGTTTGCTTGCTTCATTTGATCTTCTTTATCTTTTATTGAAGAAAGCGAAGACTCAATATATCTACCTAATTTGGATATTATGAGTTGTTGTCTTAGACTTTTTTCAAACTGTTCAGGTCTTATACGATTTATTTCAAGGGTTCGCAGATATATTTCCTTTCTAAAAATACCATCCCTGATAAAGCGAGAGTCTGAAATGATTGCTTCTTGCAGTTCTTTGTCAGTTACAGATATTTTCATTTCATCTGCCAATGCTAATAATACTTTTTGTTCAATTAAGCTATTTAATATCATCTCTTTAAGATTAAGATTTTTCTCAAAATCTTCATTATTCTGGTCTTTAAATAGTTGTCTATATGTTTCTCTTGCATTCTCATAAGACCTCCAATATTCATCAGCAGTTACCTTATAACCTTCAACCTCTGCTATAACCACTATCTTACCATCATCTTGATTACCTACTCCCCAAAAAATAAAACTTATAATCACAATAACAAATAAAAAATAAAAATAACGGGCATTTTGCCTCATTGATTTGAGCATACTATCCTTAAGACCTCCTCATTTTATTAATCTGGATCATCTAACTTAACTTCAACCACTCTCTCAGGCATAATAGTTGATATTGCATGTTTATAAACTAACTGCTCTGTTGATTCCTTGAGCAGCACAACAAAATTATCAAAGCCTTTTATAATCCCTCTCAATCTTACACCATTAGTAAGATAGAGAACAACAGGAGTCCTCTCTTTTCTTAATTGATTCAAAAAAGTGTCCTGAATATTTTGTGTCCTTCCCTGTGACATTACCCCCCCCTTTTTTTGATTTTTTGAAGAAAAAAACTAAAATTTAATATCAAAGAGGTGATAAATATAACATTTTTAGGTCTTATTGTAAATATTGACAAAATTCCTTAAAATAGCGATAGGAAGGGCTGTTTCAGGATTTTTATAATCGACAAATTTTATTTATAATTTTGATTTATACATTTAAAACAATGCCTTATGACGAAGCCCTAGGAACTTTTTTTATAAGGTGTCGTATAAAAATTCCACACCAGCCCTTACTACTTGATTTTATTAAGTTCTCAGTTCTATCGCCGATTTTGGGATTTCTTTGTGCAAGTTGACAAGCTAAAAGCTTTTTGATTTATTTAATACTTCGCTTTTCTCAGCTATAAATTGTTTGACTAATCTTACCTCATCTTCTTTCGAATTAATCTCACCTTTAATCCTTTTTTCAATTATCTTGTTAAATATCTCTTTATATACCGCACCAGGTTTAAGTCCCATTATCTTGAGGTCATCTCCTTTTAAAATTGG
>DUZI01000344.1 GCA_013349595.1 Nitrospirota bacterium | reverse complement strand
TGTTTCTATCATCATTTTAACTCATTGATTATTAATAAATCACAATTTGGCATACATATTGAGAGTACATTTTTGTTATGTCTGTTTTAATTTTAAAAAATGTATCAAATGAAGGACCTGGAATTATTGAGGATTATCTCAAGGGAAATTACTTTGATTATAAGGTAATTGATTTGTCAAAAGGTGAGGCATTACCCATCGAATATAACTTTCAATATACTTGGCGGTCCAATGAGTGTAAATGACACTGACAAAATCCCATATATTAAACATGAGATTGAGTTTATAGAAAAGAGCATACTCTCAGACAAAAAGATTTTAGGTATTTGTCTTGGTGCCCAGATTATTGCTAAGGCTCTTGATGCAAATGTTTACAGAGGAATTAAAAAAGAAATTGGATGGTTTGATATAGAATTTAGTTATTCAGGCATGCTCGATCAAAATATAAGGAAATTAGCAAGACATCCAAATGTAGGTGATATATGGAAGAAGATAAAGGTTTTTCAGTGGCATGGTGAGACCTTTGATTTGCCAAAGGGAGCAGTTCATTTAGCAAGTTCTCAATTATACCCTAACCAAGCATTCAGATACGGTAAGGGTGTTTATGCCTTTCAGTTTCATATAGAGGTGACTGATGCAATTATCAATGATTGGCTCAAAGATGAAGATGTTGATTTATCTCCAATAATGCTTGATACAAAGAAATTATTTATTACAAAAGGGCATTAAAAATTTTACGATTCCTTTTTCAAGGACGATTATTCTTATTAAAAATGGAGGTGAGAAGTGAAAAAGATTGAGGCGATTGTTAAACCCTTTAAACTTGATGATGTCCGTGATGCCTTAAATGAGATAGGCATTCAGGGAATGACTGTGACAGAGGTAAAGGGTTTTGGCAGGCAAAAGGGACACACAGAGTTGTATCGCGGTGCGGAATATGTTGTTGATTTTATACCAAAAATAAAGATCGAAGTTGTAGTCACTGACGATTTTGCACCAAAGGTAGTGAGTGCCATTGAAAAATCAGCCAAGAGCGGTAAGATTGGCGATGGTAAGATTTTTGTCTATTCTATCGAAGAAGTTGTGAGAATAAGAACCGGTGAGCGCGGTGAAAAAGCAATATAACACAAACAAAAGGAGGCGTGAACTAATGACACCCAAAGATGTAATCAAAATGGCAAAGGAAAATAAGGCAGTTATGGTAGATTTCAAGTTCCTTGACTACCCTGGTATTTGGCAGCATTTTGCAGCACCCATCTCGGAACTTACTGAAGAGGTATTTTCAGAGGGACTTGGTTTTGATGGTTCATCAATCAGAGGCTGGCAGGCAATTCATACATCAGACATGCTCGTTATCCCCGACCCTTCAACGGCAGTGATGGACCCTTTTTCAAAGTATCCTAATCTTAGTCTGATTTGTAATGTAGTCGACCCGATTACAAAAGAGTTTTACACAAGAGATCCTCGTCATATTGCCCAAAAGGCAGAGGCATATTTGAAATCAACAGGCATTGGTGATGTTGCCTATTTTGGTCCAGAGGCAGAGTTTTTTATCTTTGATGATGTTAGATTTGATCAAAATTCGCATAGTGGCTATTACTTTATTGATTCAATAGAAGGCGTTTGGAATACGGGCAGAGATGAAAAACCAAACTTAGCTTACAAACCAAGACACAAAGAAGGATACTTCCCTGTACCCCCAACTGACAGTCTTGTTGATATTAGGCAAGAAATGGTTTTAGAGATGCAGAAATGTGGTATTTATGTTGAAAAGGAACATCATGAGGTAGCAACAGCAGGACAAGCAGAGATTGATATGAGATTTGAATCCCTTGTTAAAATGGCTGACAATCTAATGATGTTTAAATATATCATTAAAAATGTAGCAAAAAAGTATAACAAGACTGTGACCTTCATGCCCAAGCCTCTTT
>DUZI01000125.1 GCA_013349595.1 Nitrospirota bacterium | reverse complement strand
GTGGATACCGAAATTTAAATGTCTCTCTATAAACTTCTTGTCAAGAAACTTCCAATCTGCCGTTACAGTGCCCTTTTCCACATCATATTTTGCATGATCAAGTTCATGTGTGATTACATAAGCCATTGAGTTTAATAATGCCAAATCCCTACCAGTCGCATAGGGCAACCATAAATCTGCAATAGTGCCAGAACGAGTCTTCCTTGGGTCAGCAAGGATAACCTTCACACCTTCAGGGTTTTTATTTTTTACAGTGGCTAATCTGTTAAAAGGAATTGGGTGAGCCTCAGCAGTATTGTTTCCAATTATGAAAAATGTATTTGCATGTCTTTTAAAGTCTGGATCTGGAACATCTAAGTCATCATAGCTTCCGTAGGGTTCATCCTTACCAAAGGCGTAAAGATAACCTACTACCGCAGAAGCCATACAGGTGCGGGGTTGGCCTTCAATTGCATTATTTGCAAGCATTCCACCACCTTTTAAGACTTTATTCATAATGTGGGTCTCTTCACTACCAAGTTGACCACTGCCATAATATGCTACGCTGTGTTTGCCATTTTCTTTGACTGTCTTTTCAATTGCATCAGTTACAAAGTTTATTGCATCTTCCCATGACACTAAGGCAAAGTTTTCTTTGAAATCAATTTCAGAGGGTTTCTTTGCATCAGGGTCTTTTGTATTTAAACCATTTAATACCCTTGGAGAATTAACTAAATCTGGCTTTCCTGTTGTTGGATTTATCCATTCCTTTCTAACATAGGCGCCTTTCGGTCTGTCTTTATACATAAGTGCCTTATGTAAGTAAAAACCCTTTGTGCAAAGGACGCCTCTATTGACAGTGCTCTTAATATCTCCTTTTATTGCCAAGACCTTTGTAACCTTTCCAGTGCTATCAACCTCACAATCTGCCACACAGGTGCATCCTACTGCACAATATCTGCATTGTCCCACTGGAAAGGTCTTTACTGAAGCAGCTGACAGAACAATATCAGGATTTGAAATCCCTGCAGCAGCTGCTGCAGATGCAATTGCACAAGCCCTTAGAAAATCTCGTCTTGATAATTCCATTTATGCCTCCTCATTATTTCTTAAGTGCCTTTATCGCGTAACTTTGAGCACCGATAAGGTCACCAACAGCTGAATAATCACCATTTGAAGCTATTGCCATCACAGTGAGTGTAACCTCATCGCCTGTCTTTGGAGCCTGCCATGAAAAACTCCAACTCCTTGACTTTGAACCCTCTAAGGTATGAGTTAAAAACTTTTCAATATACTGGGTATCCTTTTTATTTGTAATCACAATTTTACCACCTGTTGCCTGAAGGGCAAAACCACCCCTTGACTCCCCCATTGCCTCAAGGTCACTACTAATTTTAATTGTTAATTTATAAGTCATACCAGGCTCATAAGCCTTCGGCAATCCGCTGATTGAGACGATATCTGTTTTCAATTTTCCTTGATGGCAGCTTGTGCAGTCTATGACAGGTGCGCTGTTTGAATGGCTAAAGCCCATATTAACCGCAAATAGCGTTAAGACAAAAGAAGGCAACAGCAAATATAAGATATATTTTTTCATGACCTTCCCTCACTTTGTGTTAAGTTGTAAAATAGATGAAAAAAAGCATTTATATTTTTTAAAATTCCCCAAAAATTACCTCTCCCAATCTGCTATACAATACCTGTAAGTTGTTAATTTTTATTTAGGTATTTTAACTCCTTCACTTCCGCCCTTCAGAATTTTCACATTTACTAACTCACTTGACACTAACTCACTGCCGTTTTTACATCCCCCCTTTATCCCCCCTTTTGAAGGGGGGATAAAAAGCAAGTTTAAAGGGGGAGCTTTGGACTTATGTTCTTCCGCACTTTTGCACTTACAGATAATAAGCCCTTTTTTTAAATGTTTATCTTATTTTTTAGCCGTCATTGCATC
>DUZI01000189.1 GCA_013349595.1 Nitrospirota bacterium | reverse complement strand
CAGATGAAAGAATTGAAGTGGTATGGTGTTGATATGACAAAAGAGGCGAGGGCGATACTTGCAGGGATAAAGATGTCTAAACTTGGCAGTGCTGCCGCCTAATTAGGAACAATGAAAACCATTAATAATAAAACCACCGAAAGAATTTGCATAAAAGACTTGACAGTATCGGTATTACAGCGATTAATCCTATGATTATGAAAAGTCTGAGCCTTAAATATTCATAACTATCAGTCTTTAGTTTTTTAAAAAGTAATTTAATTTTCATTTTATTAAACAATAATTTTACGCATATATCGTGCAAATGCTTTAATTTTTAAAATAAGTTGATTTTATTGGTTTTATATCAAAGCATTATTTGATAGCAAGTAAAATAACTGCACTGATGGTGAATATATTGCAGGCATGATGTATGATTTTTTGAAAAAGGCGTTTTTTAATAAGCCCATTAATGAGTTGTTCTCCACTGCAATTATCCCTTGTTTAATCGGAATTATTTTAACTTACCGATTGCCCCTTAATCCCTAATTCATTCGCTCCTATTACTGCATTTTCACAATCTTCTAACCCCATTTTTTAAGGTGAATTCTTTTAAGTTACCTTTTAGCTCTTAACAATCTTTTACTAATTGGATTATTTTTAAGTTAATATTTACGCAAGCAAGTGAATATGTACATAAATTTTTCTATTTGGTAAAATTGATGGTGCTTGAAATGTATTTTGTTATGAATTAATCAATCATAAGGAGGAAATGATGTTCAAGAAAGGAATTATCTTATGTCTATCGGCTGTGTTTTTTATTTTTACCTCTTGTTCAACCTATCATTATGAAGGGGCAGCTGTTGGTGGAGCTGTTGGTGGAGTAACAGGTGCCATTCTTGACTCAAAGAATCACTGGCGTGGTGGTGTTATTGGTGCTGCAATTGGTGCAATTGCCGGTGCTACGATTGCAGATGTTTCTGTAAGAGGGGCAAGAGATGCCTCAAGACAAGGGAGACCTGTCGAATATCGGACTGAGGATGGTCGTGGTTACTATAGGGCTGAACCAGTTGGTCAACCTTATTACCCAAATGAACAGACAAAGTGCAGAAAGGTAAATGAAAGGATTTGGGAAGATGGCAGACTTGTAAAAGACACAATAAAGGAAGTTTGCGAAGGTGAGAGATATGAAAGAAGATACTAAGTTTATAGGTTCAATATAAACTTTATAAGGTTGCATTAGAAATTTCACCTTGATGAGGGAGTAGTATTGAGTAAGTTTTATTACATCACTCTTGGGTTTATAACTCTGGGACTTGGTTATTTAACTTGGGAGATATTTAAGCCCTTTTTTCACCCATTGGCATGGGCTATTGTCATCTCTTTGGTTTTTTATCCTTTGTATTCAATCTTGAGAAAGTATATTAAGAGTAACAGTATTGCTTCTTCTTTAACTTTGATTGTAATTGTTATTGTCATACTCGGTCCTGTTACATCTGTATCTTTTATGCTTATTCAGGAGATTACTGATCTTGCATTGTATATCCAAGAGGGACATTACACTATTGATGACCTTATGAAACACCCTAAGACAAAGGAATTTGGACAAAAGATCTTTACCACACTCAAGATTTCACCTAAAGAACTGGAAAAGAAGATTATAGATGGCATCTCTACCATTGGCACAACTTTAATTACTAATATCACAAAGAGCATTGGGAATATCTTAGGGCTTGTTATTAATTTTGTAATTATGACCTTTGCCATATTCTTCATCTTAAAAGATGGTCCTTCTTTTATCAATACAATTCAGGAGTATATGCCTTTTACAGAAGATGAAAAAAATAGACTGGGAATGCAGATAAAAGATATTGTAGTTTCTACTGTTTATGGTGGATTAATTGTAGCAATTGCACAGGGTATTATTACAGGTATAACCATTGCAGCCCTTGGCTTT
>DUZI01000320.1 GCA_013349595.1 Nitrospirota bacterium | reverse complement strand
GAGGCATTCATTCCATCATCAAGTTTTGGCAGATAACTATAGCAAAAATCATTGTCTTTTGTAGCTTTGTCACCATAGAGTGCCTTCAAATAACTGGTGATATATTTAGGTCTGTTTGACCACCAGTTAACACTCTTTGGCTCTTTTGTGTTAGGAGTCATCTTTTCAAAATAAGTCTTAAGATCAACGAGAGAAGCCACTGGGACAGGATTATAACCAGGTAAAATGTGAAATAGTAATCCTGCATCAGTTGATCCCTGCACATTGGATTCGCCTCTTAAGGCATTGATACCACCACCAGCGATGCCAATGTTACCTAAAAGCAGTTGTATTATGGACATTGCCCTGACGTTTTGTGTGCCAACGGTGTGTTGTGTCCATCCCATTGCATACAAGACTGTCCCTGCTTTATTTGGTTTGCCAGTAGAGATATAGATTTCATAGACTTGTAAAAGTTTATCCTTAGGACAACCTGTTACCTGTGAAACCTTATCAATGGTATATCTTGAGTAATGTTTTTTTAATAATTGAAATACACAATTAGGATCTTTAAGTGTTGGGTCTTTTTTAGGAACTCCATTTGCATCTAATTGAAATGTCCATGTGGATTTGTCATATTTTCTTGTCTTTTCATCGTAGCCAGAAAAAATTCCATCAAGGTCTGCAGGGATCTTAAAATCTGGATTCACCAAAAAAGATGCATCGGTATAATCAACTACATACTGTCTGAAATATAAATTCTTGTCAATAATATACTTGATCATCCCGCCAAGAAAAACTATATCTGTCCCTGAACGAATTGGTGCATAGACATCTGCCCTCGCGGCACTTTGTGTAAATCTTGGATCAACTACTACAAGCTTACCACCCCGCTCTTTTGCCTTCATGACCCATTTCATAGCAACAGGGTGGTTTGCCGCAGGGTTACCACCCATAACCAATATTACATCAGCATTTTTAAAATCTACCCAATGATTTGTCATAACTCCGCGTCCATACGACTCTCCCAGAGCCGCAACAGTAGCAGAGTGTCATATCCTTGCCTGATGTTCTATCCATACAAGCCCCCATGAACGCATAAGTTTTTGAATAAGATAGCATTCTTCATTATCAAGGGCTGCACTACCAATATGGGCAATTGCATCGGTTCTATTTACAACAAACTCCTTTTCTACCACTACTTCTTTGCCATCAGTGTCTTTTTCCTTAACCTTTACTTTGGATATGTGTTTAAAGGTTTTATCCCTTGCAGCTTTTACACGACGGGCTATTTGGTCTAATGCCCATTCCCATTGAACTTCTTTCCATTCTGTTGCACCAGGTGCTCTGTAAAGTGGGGTTTTAACACGATAAGGATTGTTGGCAAGCTCATACAAAGATGCACCTTTTGGACATAAAGCACCTTCGTTGATTGGTGATTCAGTATCACCTTCCATGTTAATAACCTTACCGTCTTTAGCATAGACTAAGATGCTACAACCAACAGAGCAATAAGGACAGATAGTAGTCGTTACTTTGGCATCTTTGAGCCTATTGCCTACAGATATTTGGGCTTCTGATTGATTACCCGTAACTGCAACAGCACCTGCAACAGCTACTCCACCTGTAAACTTCAAGAAATCCCTTCTTGAAAAATCCACCATGCATGATCACCTTCCTTTTTTATTAATGAACCCCATTTTACCCTTCATTATTATTTTTAAAGTCAAATTATTTAAAGTCAAACAAATCCACAAGTTTTTCATAAAGCTTTTGACATTACCTGAGCTTGAAGTTTACAGCTGACTGCAGGTATATGGTCTGCTTTGATCGAACAGGCATTCCCCTTGGTAAATAAATAATGAGCTTGAGAATGAATTAGGTAGGAGAGGCTTTATACTATTTTTATCACTGTGCTTTTTTTCTATAATAACTATCTCTGGTCCCAAAAATAGCGCTTAGGAAGGGCTGTTTCGGAATTTTTATAATCGACGATTTCATTTTTTATTCTTTATTCCCAAAATCGGCGATAAAACTAAAAAGTAGCAGGTAAGATAGG
>DUZI01000260.1 GCA_013349595.1 Nitrospirota bacterium | reverse complement strand
CAAGTAAGATAGGAAGTACAGGATTGAGGGGGTCAGGTCTTGAATTTTGACATTAGACATTAATGGTTTTGCCTTACAGATAAGCTATGAGTTAAAAGTAAAAATGTCAAAATTCAAGACCTGCCCCCCTTCCTATCGCTATTTTAAGGCCACCCTTCCTACTTGATCTTGTTAAGTCCTCAGTTCTATCGCTGATTTTGGGTTAAAAATTAGAAAATGTTTCTATCTGATAAGGTTCATAACCTCTCCAGTAAGTGCATCTGCCGTTGTAATTACCTTTGAGCTTGCTTGAAATCCCCTCTGTAATTGAATCATCTTTACAAACTCATCTGCGAGGTCAACATTACTCATCTCAAGGGCATTACCAAATATAGTGCCTCTTTTGCTTGACCCTGGCGTTCCTACTAATGCCTCTCCTGAGTCATAGCTTGGCAAAAATAAATTATCTCCTGTTCGTATTAAACCATCATAGTTTGCAAACTCTGACAAGGCTATTTGGGCAACATCTCTTCTATCACCATTTGAGAAGATAACGGAAATAATACCGTTTTGGCTTATCGATGAGGCAATCGCTGAACCTGCACCCCGACCATTTGACTTAAGAACCTTTTGGTCTGCAGGGCTTCGCCATTGTTTGGCATCATCCTTTTTAATTGATAAGTTCATAATCTGAGGTGTTACAGCACCAATAGTAGCTGCCCAATTAAAGGACAATTGCTGAGTTATATCTTGTGTAAGATTTCCATTAGTATCAAAATTGAGTTGAACAGGTCCAAGTGCCACAAAGGCAGGATTAGCCTCTGTGCCTGTATTATAAACAAATCTTAATTCCCAAGTGCTACCACTTGAACTGACTGCAGTCTTAGTATAGTAAGTCTTGACAAGTTGTTTGTTACCAAGACTGTCATAAACATAAAGGGAATTAGAATGATTAAAACTGGCTGTGCTGACTTCTCCTGTGGTTGTATTAGGGTCAGTGGCAGACCATGTCTTTATAGATGTCTGTGAATCAAGATTAATGCCTAACTGTAATTCACTTGTTGCAATAGGTGTGCTTGTGAGATTTGATAACTGAATATTTCCAAGTTTACCAGTTGGTAGCCCTGAAGCATCAAAGCCATAACCCTGCACCTTATAATTCAAAGGATTAACAAGATAACCATCTTTATTGAGCATAAATTGCCCTGCCCTTGAATAGTAGGTTATTCCATTGTCTGCATTTAATACAAAAAGACCATCACCCTGAATTGCCATATCTAAGGGATTGACAGTCTGGTTTATTGCACCCTGTGACCAAAGGCTTTGTGTATTCATAATAAATGAACCTGCACCACCACCATTTGAAGCACTGATTGATGCAACCAAATCACCAAAAACTACCCTACTTTGCTTAAATCCAACTGTATTAAAATTGGCAATATTATCACTTACTACACTTAGCCCAAGTCCATTTGACCTTAAACCACTTATGCCTGTTGTCATTGCACCAAAAAGACTCATCTCTTTACACTCCTTTCAGGTTACTCTGTGATAAATTTCTATCACTTAATTGTTTATTTTGAAATAAATATATAGCTTTGTTATTACTAAAGTTTACTTAAAATATTTACCTTACAATGTTCATTACCTCACCAAGCAAACCGTCTGATGTGGTAATAACCCTTGTATTTGCCTGAAAGCCCCTCTGAGCAGCAATCATCTTAACAAATTCATCAGCCAAATCAATATTGCTCATTTCAAGGGAATTAGCAAGTATCTTTCCCCTGCCTGATGTCCCCGGGGAACCAACAGCTGGTTGTCCTGAATCAGAAGACTCCGCAAACATATTCCTTCCCATTTTTGTAAGACCTGCAGGATTAGTAAATTTTGCAATGGTAACTTGTGCAATATTTTTTACCTGTCCATTTGTAAAAACTCCTGACAATACTCCATCTTGTCCAACTGTCAATGCCCTTAATGAACCAGAGGTCCAGCCGTCTTGTGTCTGAAATATGGTCGTAGAGGGAGAACCATATTGAGTTGAGTTATTTCCTGCATATCCAAAGAAAATATTT
>DUZI01000280.1 GCA_013349595.1 Nitrospirota bacterium | reverse complement strand
TATAATATAAGGTATCGTTTTGTATCTGAATACATCAGAAGTATCAGCAAGCTCTTTATAGCCTTCTTCCTTAAATACTTCCTCTAAAACTTCTCTGCCCATCCCTCTCAGCCTCGTCGCCACCGTGTAACCATAGCCAAGTTCTTTTATGCTCCATAGGTTGAGTTTGCTGTTTATTCCCCTATCAGCCACTACTTTGTCTATCGAAAATCTCTCCTTTAGCCTCTGTAAAAAAGGCTTCAGCGTCTTGCCATCAAATGTGTTGCCGCTGAATATGTCATATCCTATGGGGGATAAATGAATTTAGTCAGTGGGGTATAAGATGAGCCGTGGAGGATTCGAACCTCCGACCCGCTGATTAAGAGTCAGCTGCTCTACCAACTGAGCTAACGGCCCAACATTGTTTATTTAACCACAATAAGATGATTTATTCAACTTATATGTCTTTTCCTTAAAATAGCGCTTAGGAAGGGCTGTTTCAGGCTTTTTATAATCGAAAGATATTTTGCTTTATTCATTATAATGCAATGCCTTATGACAAAGCCCCCTTAGGAACTTTTTTTATAAGGTGTCGTATAAAAATCCTTCATCAGCCCTTCCTATCTTACTTGCGGATTTTACAAAGCTTTTTAGTTCTATCGCCGATTTTGGGTCTTTTAAGTCTTATTTGAGACACCTGCTTGACTAAAAGTAGCCATCTCTTTGTATATTTTAATTCCTGCTTCAATAATAAACATAGCTATTGCAGAACCAGTCCCCTCACCAAGTCTCATGTCTAAATCAAGGATTGGCCTTAGGTTCATTAATTCAAGTGCTGAGATGTGCCCCTTTTCAACTGATCTGTGAGATGCAAAGATGTAATCTCTTACAAAAGGCTGTAGTTTATACGCAATTAAAGCACCTGCGGTGGATATAAAGCCATCTATTAATACCACCTTTTTATGAGATGCTACTCCTATTATTAAACCGGCAATAGCACCAATCTCAGCCCCCCCTACCCTACTAAGGACTTCTATTGGATTATTTACATCTGGTTTATGAAAGTTAATAGCTGATTCAATTTTGCTAATTTTTTCTTTCAGGTTATCATCGGTAATACCTGTCCCCTTACCTGTTACTTCAGAAACTGATTTTCCAGTAAGCAAGGCAGTTATTGCACTTGAGGGTGTTGTGTTTCCTATACCCATGTCTCCTGTACCGAATATGCTATATCCTTTATCACAATATTCAATTGCACATTCAATCCCAACCTCTATTGACTTAATAGCCTCATTTAAGGTCATAGCAGGTTGCTTTAGGAAGTTTTTTGTCCCTCTAATTATCTTTTTATCTAACAAACCTTCAATCTTTCCGAAGTCGTAATCTACTGCGACATCTACTACAACTACTTCCGCACCGCTATGACGAGCAAGGACATTTATCCCAGCACCACCCCTTATAAAATTAAAAACCATCTGAGCAGTTACATCTTTTGGAAAGGCAGAAACCCCTTCTTCAGCTATACCATGATCTCCTGCAAAGGTAAAAATAACCTTTTTATGTTGACTATTAGTATTGCCTTCAAAAATTGCTACTATCTTTTTTGCAATCTCTTCAAGGTAGCCTAAACTACCTTGAGGTTTAGTGAGATTATCAAGGTGTTCTTGAGCCTTTGACATCCATTTCTTATTAGTTGGTTTAACTTTTTCAATTGTTTCTTTTAGCAGTTTCATTTATCTCTTCTCCATTTATTAACGGCAGATATAATAAAAATTAGAATTCTCTTGTATTGTGAATATTCTATATTGTAGCTATCTTTATTTGCAAATATTTTGGATATACAGTATTTATTTAATTGTATAGAATTCTCGATATAATTTTTATAAGTGTTCTGTATGTGAAGAAACAAAACGATTGCTTTTACAATCTCTGTATCGGCAGCTTAACAATAGGCTATAAGTGCCATTTTCATGGTTATTCTCCCTTTTTATTATTCTTCCCTTTGCAAGTTGTTTTTAAGTTGTTTGAGTGCTTTAGTTCCTTGTAATCTCAAGTCTTACAATGAAACTCTTTCTACCATAGCTTGTATCTATATCAATATACAAAGGGATGC
>DUZI01000292.1 GCA_013349595.1 Nitrospirota bacterium | reverse complement strand
ATTTCATTTTAATTTTGCTTTATTCTTTATAATGCAATGCCTTTTGCTAAAGTTTCTCAAGATTTCTTTTATAAGGTGTCGTATAAAAATTCCTCACCAACCCTTCCTATCTTACTTGCTGATATTATTAAGCTTTTTAGTTCTATCGCCGATTTTGGGAAACAGACTTATGATGACAAAGACAAGGTAAGGGTTGTGTTTCAATTGTTTACGATTCAATTTTGTTTTTGCTCGCCTTATTATTTAAACTACCTAATAACTCAAAGAATTCCCTAATCTCCTCTTGACTTAGTTTTCTTACCTCTCCCGCCTTAAGATCACCAAGTGAGAGGCAACCTATACTAACCCTTATGAGTTTTAAAACATCATGCCCAATTGCCTCTGTCATCCTCCTGATCTGCCTGCGTCTGCCTTCATAAATACTTATTTCAAGCCAAGAGTTTTTTTCAGTCCTTTTAATAACCCTTACCCTTGCAGGTTTTGTCATACCATCAGTCAGTTTGATGCCTTTTCTTAATTTATCTATTGATTCAACAGAAGGCTCATCTTTTACCTTTACATGATAAGTTTTATAGATCTTCTTGCTTGGGTGTAAAATTGCATTAGCAAACTCACCGTCATTAGTGAGTATTATTAATCCCTCTGAATTGAAATCAAGCCTTCCTATGGGAAACACCCTTTGAGGAATACCGATTAGATAATTTTTAATACAATTCCTACCCTCTGGATCTGATAGCGTTGAAACTACACCAACAGGTTTATTTAATATATAATATACCTTTCTTTCAGGTTTAATAAGGAGCTTACCATCAACCTTTATATGATCTCTTGATATATCAACCTTTATCCCTAAATGTGCAACCGAGCCATTAACGGTAACTTTGCCTGATTGTATTAGCTTTTCAGAGTTTCTTCGTGAAGATATACCAAATTGAGCAAGCGCCTTTTGAAGCCTCATTTCCATAGTCTTATATCTTTATCTCAACATATGCCCTTTCCCTTAAACTTTTTAACCAACTTTTATACTCCCTATTGTAGGCATTTTCTAAAAGCCTTTGTCTTATTGATTCTCTTAAATGATTGTCATCTTTTATATCTCTCCTTTGATTTAATAGGACAATATTCAAACCCCTATCATTCCAGATGGGCTCAGTAAATTCACCATCCTTTAAGACATTTAATAAATTCAAAAACTGAGGTGACAAGTCTGATTTTTTAATGAAACCGATCAAACCTCCTGCTCGTGCTGATGGATCTTTTGAATATTGCTTTGCCAAATCAGCAAAGGACTCGCCTGCCTTGAGTTTGTTAATAATCAATCTTGCCCTTTCCTCAGTGTCTTCTTTTGAGACATCAATTGGTAAGGTGATGATACTAATCACAAAGCCTTCAAAGTCTTTCCTTCCTATCCTTTTATTATTTATTTCCTTGTCAATATCCCCCTCTGAAATAATTAATTTGTTCCTAATTTCCTGATCAACAATCTTATTAATTAGCATCTGTTCTGCAAGTTTTTTTTCATAATCTTTAAATGTAAATCCCTCTTGCAACAATGTCTTTTCAAACTCATCCTTATTCATGCCATATTTTTTTCTAATCATTTCGATTGCATTTTTTACATCTTCTTTTGATACAGACATACCTTTTCTTTCTGCCTCTTGAAGTTGAAGCCTCATATCAATCATAGTCTCAAGAAAAGAGTGCTCATTTTCCTTAAATACCTTTCTTTTTTCATTCTGGTTTAATGATTTAACCGAATCAGTTGCCTCAAATTCCATTGTCTTGTATAAATCACTCCAAGTAATAACCTCTTTATTGACAATAGCTACGACCTTATCAAGCAATATGGTTGACGATTCAAGGTTTGAAAAACAGAAAATCAAAAAAATAAAGGATAGAAAAAATATTCTAAGTAACATATAAAAAACCTCCAGATTTTTTTAGAGAACTATAAATTATATTTCATAAAGCTATTTTTTCTCAAAAGTCCCTTATTAGACCTTAAAATAGCGCTTAGGAAGGGCTGTTTCAGGATTTTTATAATCGACAGATTTTATTTAATTTTGCTTTATTCATTATAATGCAATGCCTTATGACAAAGCCCCCCTAGGAACTTTTTTT
>DUZI01000279.1 GCA_013349595.1 Nitrospirota bacterium | reverse complement strand
CTTGGTCCACAGGCACTTGGAGGCTTGTTGATTGGTAGTATCCTTACAGGTCTCTTCCAAGCTATTGCAATGACAAGTGGTGGCGGCGCATGGGATAATGCTAAGAAAGCCTTTGAAGATGGTGTTACAGATAGTAAGGGAGTGCTTCATAAAAAGGGTAGTGATGGACATAAGGCAGCTGTTACTGGTGATACCGTAGGTGACCCATATAAAGATACAGCTGGGCCAGCAATTAACCCAATGATTAAGGTTATAAATATCGTTGCATTGTTAATAGTTCCATTAATGTAGATAAAAGAAATCCTTATTTTACAAAAGCCCCTGTTTTCTTTATAAGATGCAGGGGTTTTTTTCTATAATCATACGAACTGAAGACATTTAGTTGAAAGTCGTAAAAAGGGTACATTTGCACCTGTCAAAATGGCATCTTAAGAAGAAATATGGATGAGAATCGATCAGATAATTTCAACCTAAAAAAGCAATAGGAAGGGCTGTTTTAAGGATCCTTACTGCTTGTTGATTTTGTTAAGTTCTCAGTTCTATCGCTGATTTTGGCTTTCAACTAAAAATTGACAAAATCTCCGATTAGATTTAATAATAACAAAAATTAAAGCCAACGAAGTTTCTTGAAAATCCAATACATCAAAAAGGCTGGTATTGAAGATGCCGTTAAGATTAGTATAAAAGTTGTGTATTTGCCAAGAAAAATAAAAGGTTCATCCCCTCCACCTGGTAAAGGAATATTCATACCATAAAAAGTTCCTAAAACGGTAGCAGGTATTGAATAAGTAAAGACAATAGTGAGTAAGGCAAGTATTTTATTAGTTCTGTCAGAACTTATAATAAAGTCTGTATCTTTATAAATCTCAATGGTTTCCTTGCAATCTTCGAGTATAGCCCAAACCTTGTCAACTGTATCTGATAAGTCGCCAAAATAGACAGACATGTCGTCAGTTGTAAATCTTCTGACTTTATTTTCAATCTCATGAATGACTCTTTTCAGTGGAAAGACAATCCTTCTTAGATTTGCTATATCATGTCTTAATTGTGTGACTTCTCGAACTGCATCTATCTTTTCATCAAAGACCTTTTCCTCTATTTCTTCCATGTTATATATTATCTTACCCATCATTCTTAAGAGGTTATCAAGCAAATTGTAGATGAAGCGATATAACAAAAAAGCAGTTGACATATCTGCTGTTATAAATGCCCTTGATTTTGGATTTAGACGAGCTATATTCTCGGTTGGGGAGTCTTGACAGTCAACAAGTTCCTTGCATGTTTTAAAGAAATTGTTTATAGGTTTTAAATCCCCAGAATGAATAGAGACAAAATAGTCTTCACTGAAAAAGATTGAAACTTGAGAAGGCACTGAATATTTCTTATCCTTAAGGTATTTTGGCAAATGAAGTATGATAAAGAGATAGTTTTGGTATTCATCTATCTTTGGTAGCTGGGTCTTTGATAGACAGTCTTCAATATCAAGTGGATGAAATTGATATTCATTTATTAAAAAATTTAAATTTTCTTGTGTTGGATTATCAATGTTAATCCATTTAAAAGATGTGCCTTCAAGATAGTTGATGTTAGGGATGTTGTAATTTTTGAAAGACATTATAGGAATACCTTATCCTGCCGTGCTAAAGCTCGCAAATCTGATGTGATTTCTTTAGAAAAGGGATTTAATTCCCATGCTTTTTTCATATTTTCAATAGCCTTTTGTTTATTTCCCATTTCAAGAAAGGTCTTGCCCATTTCATAATAGGCTTCAGAATTATCATTGTTAATATCTATAATTTTGTTATACATATCAAGCGCATGTTCTTGCTTTCCTAATTGTCTGTAGGCATTTGCTAAACTATTCATAATGGTTATATCAGTGGGATTTTTCCTATGTGCCTTTAAAAAAGAGTTAAGTGCCTTTTCAGTTTCACCCTTAGATAAATAAATTTCACCTAAAAGGTGTTCAGATGTGGACACATCGCCTCTTAGGTCTGTTACCGCTCCTTTTAGTATATTTGCAGCCTTTTCAGCATCACCAGTTTTATGAAGTAATTTGCTTAATGTTAATAGTCGTTCTGTGTTTGCAGGGCTTATTTCATGGGCAATCTCATAATATCTTATT
>DUZI01000263.1 GCA_013349595.1 Nitrospirota bacterium | reverse complement strand
AGAAACTTCAATATGATTTTTTAAAGAATAAAGGGGCGATTTTTGATGTCGCCCCTATTTATTTATTTGCTACGGCTGAACTTCTCTAATCCATTTAGAGTGCCTCTTTTCTGCCCATTTATAAGGGACAGTCCCGTATACCATGATTCTGAAAGTTCCTGGGTTTGCAACAGTGGCAAGGTAAATGTGAACAGGCACAGCAATCATTATGACTACAAAACTTATGTTGTGTATGAGGTGTGACCATAAAATATAAGTTTTATTCTCAGGAAATAGCCATAATATAAACCCAGTTACAGTAATGGCTGTACCAAAAACCAAGATGGCTATATAAAAAAATTTTTGTCCTGTATTTAACTTGCCCATAGGGGGAACTTTTGGATTTTTTGATAGATAACCACCTGCACAGGCAATCCAGTTAATATCGTCTTTGTCAAAACTCAATGCATCTTTCAGCCAATTAAAAATGCTCAAAAATAGCGAAATAGCAAAGACAATCCCAATGTAATTATGTATTTCCTTCATCATGTTAGCACCACCAAATAAATTGATGATTAACTCAATCTTAAATAAAAAACCATACCCACTAAGGGCTAGCAATATACAGCTTATTGCCAAAACCCAATGGTTGAATATCTCAAATATACTTGCCTTTCTTACCATTTCTGACATTTTTACTCCTCCTTATGTGGACCGATTATAAGGTAATGCAATATTGATGCGGCAACTACACCACCAAGCCCTATATACGAAAGTGGCTTAAGGATATTGTCCCAAAACACTATTGATTCTGGTATTTGTGGTTTTTCATTCAGTCCGTATAATTTAGGGCTTTCTTTGAAAGCATACAATACGCTAAGACCACTTAAATCCATTTGTCCATAAAGTTTTTCATAACCCACTTTTTTTGAACTTACAATAAGTGAATCCCTATCACCATAAGTAATTGAGCCAGTAGGACAGGTTTTTGCACATGCAGGAGATAAATTATTAACAATCCTGTCTTCACAGAAATTACACTTGGATATCTTGCCATTTTGATTGTACCTTGGTATATCGAAGGGGCATCCAGCAATACATAATTTGCAGCCAATACATTTATCTTGATTGTATCCAACGATTCCATCTTGTCTTTTATAAAGGGCACCAGGGGCAGGACAAATCTTTATGCACCCTGCATCCTCACAATGCATACATCTTTGACTTACAAAGAGCCATCTTACAGCATTGGTCTCTGATGGAAGCTCTACATAACGAATTTTGTTATACAAAGTTGGGGAGAGGTCACCTGGATTTTCGTAACTACCGCTATTTTGAGTTTTATCTGCTGGCAGATGATTCCATGACTTACAAGCTACCTGACATGCCCTACAACCTATGCATAATTCTGGAGTTATCAACAATGCCTTTTTTGCCATTTTATCACCCCCTAAGCCTTTTCTATGTTTACCATAAATGCCTTTGACTCTGGTATCATGGTATTTGGATCACCTATTGTTGGTGTAAGTATGTTTGCACTGTCTCCACCACTACCATCAGCAGGAAATTTCCACCCATAGTGAAATGGAATGCCTACTTGATGAATTGTGGAATTCATTACCTTGAAAGGCTTAATCCTATCAGTTACAATTGCAATTGCCCACATCTTGCCTCTTGCAGAGGACACAATGATTTTGTCACCATTTTTAATCTTTTTCTCTTGGGCTAGTTCTTTACTCATTTCAACAAATACTTGTGGTTGAAGTTCAAGAAGCCAAGGGGTATGTCTTGTCATTACACCAGTCTGCCAATGTTCTGTAACCCTATAGGTAGAACATACATAAGGATAACGAGAATCACAACTTAAGAATATATCCTCTGCTAAACCACCTTCTTTTGTAAAAAATAGCTTGATAGTTGGGTTAATCCTATGCTTTTTGCTGAAAGGATTCTCCTGCAGCGGACATTCAAGTGGTTCATAATGTTCTGGGAATGGCCCGTCTGCAAGTCCAGGTCCAAAAATTGATCCCACACCAAGTGGTTTCATTATAAATGGAAGCCTTCCATCTTTTTCTGTAGATAATGGGGGTGCAGGACCATCAGGAACATCGCCTTCCCACATACCAGGCTTACCTGTTGCTGGATTGACCTTTGAAGGATTCCACTTAATAACTGCCCTTTTTGAGT
>DUZI01000178.1 GCA_013349595.1 Nitrospirota bacterium | reverse complement strand
TTAATGGCATCCTTCCAATGAATGTTGTCCTGTTTTATGGTTACAGTTGCATCAGGGACATCTTCTCCTATGATAAGATTGTAGTTTATTTTATCTGAAATTGATCTCAAGATACTCTTAACATTTGAATTTATGTAGTTTAGAGAAATAGAATCTTTGTCAACTTTTTGTTCTTCATAATCAATTTTTAGTGCTTTGGCAGTTATAATAATTTCATCATTTGATACCTTTACATCTATATCAATATCAGAGCCTTTTTTTGCATAACTTAAAATCTCGTTTGTTTCAACAGAGATGAAAAACTTTAATGTCTTTCTTTCTTCTTTATATGAGATTTTTCTAAAGGGGTTAATCAAAGTTGAGGGTATAAAGGATTTCATTTGCATATTTTCAATTTCAACTATTGTAAGTTGATCCAGATTATAAACAACTGGGTCAGGCATAGAGCCATTACCCTTTATCACCAACTCCGCCCCATTGTCTATCTTATCCATAAAAACTGCTATGACCTCATTGGCAATCGGTGACTCTAAAATTTCTTTTACCGCTGATTCCTTGATTGTCACTTTTTGAGTCTCTGTAAGAGGATAAGTATCTTTTGTACTTAATGAAATACCCTTGGCTACCTTGATGTATAAACTATTGCCACTATTTTTTGTATCAATGTCTGCGGGGGTGTTTAAAGATATGAGTATCTTCGTCTTTTTATTTTTATTATCAGGGCTTACCTGCACCGCCCTTAATTCATTAATGATACCATTTGATTTAAATGGTTTATCTTGAGGTTTTGACAACTCAGCATTATCAATCTCAATCGCTATACTGAAAGGGTCTGCTTTGTCAATCTTGTAATTTATTAAATTATCTGTGCCATCAATCTTAACGGTATCGTCTTTTACTTCAATGGAAGTTATTTTGATTAGTGCTAAAACATCATCGCTGAATGCAAAGAAGCAAAATAGACTTAGCAATAAAAAATGCACCTTGATCGCCATATTACTTTTCATTTTATTCATTCCTCTTCCTCTTTTTTCTGGAGTCTTAATTTTATTTCTTTTACTATGGGTTTGCCTTCTGCATCAATAGCCTTTTCTTTGATAGTTACTAAATCCATAGTAATCTTTGACACAACGCCTCCCATTAGACCTAATTTTTGTCCTGGTTTTATTGTAAATGACTTACCATCGGGTAAAACTATCTGTGCATAGTAGACATTATTCTTCTCAAGGATACCTACCAACTTAATATCAGTTACCATAAAACTCTCCATTGGTGAGGTCGGTGCTTTTTTCTTATCGGTCTCCTGTTTTATTAAGGGCATAAAAGGATCACGCTTCCCGAGGAATACATATTCAACTGTCAATTCTTGTTTAGGTTGATTCTGTTGTTGTTGAGATGCTTGTTTAGGGTCTGATGACTTTGAATCAGGCTTTAAGAAACTGGCACTCGGGGCAAGATCTTTTAATGTTTCTACGGGTTTCTTAGCCTTTTCAACGGCATCTTTTACTTTCCGCTGCTCTTCAGACACATCGTAACTATACACTGAAAGGGGGAAAAACAAGTAACCTAATGTTAATAAAGAGGTAATCAGGGCTTTCATTTTTTCTTTTCCTTTTCGGCCTTTTCCTTCTCTTGCTTTTTTATCTCTTCTCTTTCTTTATCTGTCAATATTGAATAAGTTGTAACAAGGTAACTTATCTTTAAATCATTAGGTCTTGTCTTTAAACCTGCACCTACCATGTTGATATTAAAAATATTTACAATCCTTTCAAGCTTTGATACATTACTATAAAATTGTCCAAGGTTGTGATACTGCCCTCTCATTTCTACTTCAACAGGAATCTCATATATCTCCTTGCTTGAATGTAAAACTTTATCTTTAGGTTTCCACTTTAATATCTGAAGTTCTGCCTTTGTGCCAAGCTCAGATACCTTTTTAAGAAGCCCTGAAACCTCTTTCTCCTCAGGTAATTGTTGTTCAACTAGCTTGAGTTCAGCCTTTAACCTCTCAAACTCTGCTTTAACCTTTGGTAGATAGGCAGATTTTAATTGGGCATTTTTTATTTCCTCTTTTTGTTTTGTTGTCTCTGTGGTTAGTTTTTCCATACTTTCATAGTAAGGAAAACATAAAAAATATCCTACGAGGGCAGTGATAAGAAGCGGAAGTCCTATGAGAAGGAGTTGTTTCTTTTGTGTGGAAAGTGATTCTAAATCAATATTTGGTTTTTTGAATTCC
>DUZI01000192.1 GCA_013349595.1 Nitrospirota bacterium | reverse complement strand
GGTATAAGATTTGCGTTTGGTAAGGTTTGTGGTTCGTTCAGAGGTGTATTATTGCGCCAAAGGGTATAGCAATTTTTGTTTGTCCTTGCATCAAGTCTGCAACTAAGCACCCTTGTCCCTGTATTAGTTAAGTCTATCTTGTCTTGCACAAAACCTATGCCGTAAAGGTTGCCATAGAAGGTAACATCGGAACATCCACTTCCACCCCCAGTGCCTGCTGTAATTATGATGGTCTTTTGTCTTGTAGGGCAGTTGCTACAATACTGGTTCTCAAACTGCGATACTACCCCAACCCCCCATCTGTCAAAATATCTTGAGATTAACTCTATAGAGGGTGTTTTGTTTTCAATATTATCAGATATGCTTTTTACATCTCTAAATATCTTTAATCCACCAGTGTAGGACAAGACAACCGCAGCAAGTATGATAGAGCCTATTGCAATAGATATTAATAGTTCAACTAAAGAAAAACCAGATCTTTCTTTGATTATCTTCATAATATCACACCCCCTTTCTAATTAAAATTACAAATCATCGTTGATATTGTAAAAGTTTTGTTAGTTAAAGAATCTGTTGCAGTTGCAGAGACAGCATTACAGGTATCTGTGTTGGGATTACAAGAACCTGTTCTTGTTACAGTAATTGTCCTACCTTCATGAGTATATGTTACTGATGAAGGCGTGCCTGTATCTATCTGACACCTATTTAGTAAACTTGATGCAGAATCAATAAGGGCGTTTAAAACCGTCCTATCAACCGTCCCTTTTGCAAAAGTTGCCTGCATTGAGATAACACTTACAATGCCAATAGTGAGTATAACCATTGCGATTAGTGCCTCTAAGAGTGTAAAGCCTCTATTGTTGTGTATAATCATGAGCAACCTCCTGTGCCTGTTTCAACCCTCATACCTGTTCTGCTTATGATAGCTTTTGTGTAAGAATTATCATAAGCAACACAGACATTGCCCAATTGGATCGCTATCCCTCTTGGGTCAATAGAACCACCTGAGCCTGCAAGGGTTACATGAGATTTTGGGGTAAATGTCTCTATCACCGTGCCCGTGCATATACCTGCACCTCTTGATGTGCCAATATTTCTAACAGTAAATGTGCCACCACTTACACAAAGTCCAATATTAACACTCCTCTCCATTGCAACTATTTTTGCATATTTTGTAAGGTATTCTACCCTACTTGCATCTTCATAATAGGCATATTTTTTTTGATACTTTAAAAGGTTTGGAATGGCAATGCTTGCTAAAATGCCAAGTATAGCTACAGTAACAATCATCTCCACCAGTGAGAAGCCTCTTTTGTCTCTTATAAAGCATCTCATAAACCACCCACCTCCTTTTCAATAAGTTTTTATTGCGATCAATAATTATGCCATTAATAATTTAAGTACTTTTTATAGTTTTTTCGATGTTTTATGACTAATTATGGTAGTCTGATTGGGTAATTTATTTCATATTGATATGTAAAATGTTACCCTTGCCAAAGGGGGTCAGGTCTTGTATTTTGATATCTTTACTTTTAACTCTTTATCTGTATGGCAAAACCATTAATGTCTAATGTCAAAATTCAAGACCTGACCCCTAAATCTCTTGTCCATTCTTTATCTCTTCAATTAGGTTTATAATCCTTGTCTTGATGTCATCTCTTACTCGCCTAAATTCATTCATTATCTCTTCTTCTGTGCCACTGGATTGTGCAGGGTCATTTAGCGACCAATGAAGACGCTTGATGTGGGGTGGTGTCCACGGGCATGATTCACCAGCATTATCACAAAGGGTAATCACAATATCCATTTGATTAAGAAGATTTTCATCAATTTGTTTTGATATTTGATGAGATATATCGATGCTTATTTCCTTCATAACACTTACTGCCTTCAGATTTACACCCTGAGGGTTCAAGCCAGCGCTATAAACCTCAAGTAAATTTTTGCCGAGTTCCCTTGCTAACCCTTCTGCCATTTGTGAGCGACAGGAATTACCTGTACACAGAAACATGATTTTCTTCACATTAACCCTCCTTATTTCAATACAGACTAAAAAGTTTTTCCTTAAAAAAAAGACTTGCCTTTTTCAATGTCTGGAATAGACTTCACCTTGTAATTAATCAATAATCCTGGCATTGTCATGGTGTATTTCATAAGCTCAATCATATCAGTAATTTTCTCAATATTAGTCTCAATGCCCAGCTCATTAACAGACTTTCTATCTATGTAAAGATATTAAAGTTT
>DUZI01000194.1 GCA_013349595.1 Nitrospirota bacterium | reverse complement strand
TTATGTATTCTACAGTTGTCTCTTTTGCCTCTTCTTGATTATTTACAACCCTTGGAGTAAGCAAAATAACTAATTCTGTCCTTGTATTGACATCTGAAGTATAGCCAAAGAGGTAACCGAGAACAGGGATTTTGCTAAGTAGTGGTAAACCTTCTTGAGTTCTGTCTGTCTTATCTTTAATCAATCCACCAATAATCACAGTCTCTCCATCCTGCACAACTACATTTGTCGTAGTCTCTCTTTTATAAATTACAGGGTATTCTGAACCATACATAACTTTCATCGTATAATCAGAAACCTCTTGATTTATCTCAAGGGAAACGAGCCCTCCTTTGTTAATTTGTGGTTTTACTTTTAATATTGTTCCTGTATCTTTGTATTGTATTGTCCTTTGTATATTTGTGGTGCCAGTAACATTTGTTTCAGAAGTGACTACAGGCACTTGATCACCTATTTGTATCCTTGCTTCCCTATTGTCTGCAGCAAGGATATGTGGTGAGGCGATTACCTTTAACTTCGATTCTGATGCAAGGGTCTGAAGCATAGCTCTAACGATACCTGCTGCATCTTTTGCAAGAAATGTAAAACCTGTTAGTTTGGTTGGATCAAGATTTGCAGAATTAAAACCTACATCTGCACCTAAATCTATGTCTCTTTTAAAGGGTTTAATATTTGATAGCTTTACATTAGTCTTAAGTGACCATTCAAGACCAAAACGAAGTTCATCAGACAAAGTAACTTCTGCAATTAGTGTCTCAATAATTACTTGACGAGGTAAGATATCAAGCTTTTTTAAAGTATCCAAGATCTTTTGATAGTCTTCAGGTATGGCAAGTATGATGACTGTATTTGTTATCTCATCTGCAAAGATCCTTGTCAAATCTGATACTAAGGATATCTGTCCTGTTGGGGTAGGCATTGTTGTTGGTGTCCTTTGAGGGGTCGGCGTATGTGGAGTAGGGGGCTGTGCAGTAGCAGACCTTTGAAGAGGGGCAGTTGCTATAGGTTGTGAGACCGTCGCAGGAGCACCGAGATATATCTGTTGTAATAGTGACGCCAAGTCTTTTGCCTTGCCGTTTTGAGCATGATAGACATATACAGTTGGTTTTGCATTTTCAAAGATTTTATCAAAGGCTTGAACCCATTTTCTCATATATTCAAGCTGGCTTGTATTGTGGGCGATTACGAGGAGTGCATTAAGTCTATTGATAGGCATAAGCCTCATTACATTTCCCTGTAAGGGCAGTCCGAGGGCGCTTTCAATATCTTTCAATGAATCTTTGATGCTGATATTTTTAAAGGTAAAGAGTTCAATAGCTACTTGACCAGGTTCTTTCCCGATTTGTGAATAAACAAGTTCCCTTGAGACATCGTCAAGAGGCACTATCCTGAATAAATTATTCTCCTCAACTACACCTATACCATTAAGACGAAAGATTATCTCCATCACTGGCAAGACTTCCTCTCGTGGGATAGAAGATACAGTCCTAAAATTAACCCTACCTTTTACACGAGGGTCTATGATGTAATTGACCCTTAATATATCTCCAAATATGGATTGGGTAACATCAAAGATATCTGCATCATCAAAAAAGAAACTCACTGGTGCGCCAGTAAATCTCCTTACAGTTGGTTGAATAGGCTGTTGAATAGTAGTTTGAGGTTGAAATTGATTATTCACAGGGATGGTAGGTTGAGATAGTGGAGGAGATGGTGGCTGATTTATTATTGTCTTTATGTCATGTGATTTAGAGACCGTGCCATTAGTATCACTAAAAGAATTATCAGGGTTAATTGCAAAAAATAAGAATATCAAAAAAAATACAAAAAGCCCTTTCACTATACCTCCATAATTAAAATTCATAAAAGCATATGATTTTACACTTTTGTTAAGTCTAAAGCAATTAGATAAACCCAAAATCGGCAATAGAACTAAAAAGCTTAATAAAATCAGCAAGTAAGATAGGAAGGGTTGGTGAAGGATTTTTATACGACACCTTATAAAAAAAATCTTGAGAAACTTTAGCAAAAGGCATTGCATTATAAAGAATAAAGCAAAATTAAAATGAAATCGTCGATTATAAAAATTCCGAAACAGCCCTTCCTAAGCGCTATTTTTGGGAGATAAATCATAATAAGAACAACCTTTGACATCATCAGTGTTATTCTATCTCCAATTAGATTCTTGTTTATGTTGGTTTGACAATCCTTTAAAAGGATTTATCTCCATACCAAAGGGAATTAAATCACCACAAATGCAGTGCCAACCGTCTTCTTTTTTATACTCACTTTTTAATTCAC
>DUZI01000301.1 GCA_013349595.1 Nitrospirota bacterium | reverse complement strand
TACATCAATCTTGCCTTTTAAAGCCTCTTTAAAGGCTTTTGCATCTTCCTCAGTGCCAATGATAGCTCCATAATGCATTGGTATGGCAATCTTAGGATTTATATCAAGTGCCGCCTTGACTGCCTCTTGGGCTGTCATTACATAGGTACCAGAGACAGGTAAGAGGGCAACATCTATATCTTTAAAAGTCTTCATCTCGGGAATATAATCAGTATCACCTGCTATATAAATCCTTTTACCATCAATCTTGAAAATATAGCCTACCCACTTAGTTTCCTTTGGGTGAAACTTTTTGTCAATATTGTAAGCAGGGACTGCTTCAATCTCAACACCTTTTACAGTTATCTTGTCTCCAGGTTTGACAGTCTTAATGGAGCCTGTGAGCTTCTTCGCACAATCTTCTGTGGCAACTATTGTAGTATCTGCCTTTTGAACCTTCTTGACATCTTCTGGGACACAATGATCAAAATGGTCATGAGTGATTAGTATGATGTCTGCCTTATGATTACCTTTTATCTTGAAAGGATCAGTTATTACAACCTTCTCTCCTTTTACCATAAAGGTATCATGCCCTAACCATAAAATGTTCTCTGTCATCTTTTTATCCTCCATTGCATACCTTAAAATAGCGATAGGAAGGGCTGTTTCAGGCTTTTTATAATCGACAGATTTTATTTAATCTTTATTCATTATAATGCAATGCCTTATGACAAAGCCCAAGGAACTTTTTTTATAAAGGTGTCGTATAAAAATTCCACACCAGCCCTTCCTATCTTACTTGCTTATTTTATTAAGCTTTTTAGTTCTATCGCCGATTTTGGGTGCATAATAATGTAAAATATTTTCTCATTAATGGTGGCCTCCTGGTTTTCATTTTGACTTATATCATACCAAATACAGTCAATAAGAGAAAGATAAAAAGCAGTGTAAAGCCAAGCCAAAGGGTCTTTGTCCTGCCTATCTTTTGGTCAATGTATGGAATGAATAAAACTATCAATGCAAAAGAAAGGGGGATGATGATTGCCCCAAATATCATTAAATCACCAGGAAAATATTTTAACAACTCAAAGATCCAATTAAAATACCACTCAGGGCGGGGTCGATAGGGTGTAAGAAAATCAATTTCCCTACCAATATCTAATGGAAACAGATATATTCCTATCAGGACCATCTCAAAACAGATTATTATAACGATTAGTATTTCAGACAGGTAGTCAGGATAAAAACTCTTTTTTTTCATGATTTAATTATAGATTAAAGGGCTTACCCAAATACAGCGATAAGGATGGGGCTCTGAAGCGAATAGCGATGTTTTGGCAACAGTTCTTTGCGACTGGAGTGTTAAACAGCCGCAATTGTTTGAATCCGAAGGGTGAGTTTTGCGGCTGTAGCGAAAGAGAACTGTCAAAACATAGCTCCTAAACGAAAGAGACTTATTTTTATCGCTGGATCTCGGGGCTTAGATTATATAAATTTCAATTAGACTCTTAAAAATAGCGATAGGAAGGGCTGGTGAAGGATTTTTATACGACACCTTATAAAAAAAAAGTTTGTAGGGCTTTGCCATAAGACATTGCATTATAATGAATAAAGAAAATTAAATAAAATTTGTCGATTATAAAAAGCCTGAAACAGCCCTTCCTATCGCTATTTTAAGGTTATGAGGTGTTGTATAAAATTTTTTGCCAGCCCTTCCTACATTTTATTAAGTTCTCAATTCTATCGCTGATTTTCGGTAGACTTGTAATAATCACATTAATTTGATTATTATCGAAGGATATATTTTAAATTAAATAAATATGCAAGAGAATCTATCAAGTTTTCCTATAATACTTTCTGAAATCATTGATATCCCTCGTATTCAATTAATAATAGAAGACCTATACAAGATTACAAATCTTGGTATTGGTGTTGTTGATACGAATGGTAATGTCCTTCTTAATATTGGTTGGCAGGATATATGCCTCAAATTTCATCGCGTTCATCCAGAGACACTTAAGAGATGCATTGAAAGCAATATATATCTTTCAAGAGATGTCAAAGAGAACAACTTTAAGTTTTATAAATGTAAAAATAATATTTGGGTTGCATCCACCCCTATAATTGTCTTTGGACAACATCTTGGAAATATATTTTATGGTCAGTTTTTCTTTGATGATGAAGAGATTGATTATGAAACCTTTAGAGCCTATGCAAGAGAATTTGGTTTTGATGAAAAGCAATATATTGATGCCCTTAACAAGGTCCCAAGATGGAGTAAAAACACACTCATAAATGTAGCGAACTTTTACTCAAAAATTG
>DUZI01000254.1 GCA_013349595.1 Nitrospirota bacterium | reverse complement strand
GCTCTTCACTTTTAGATTCTTCGATATTGTAAAGAACCACATTATTCCTTCCCCTATCTTTTGCCTTATACAATGCTTTATCTGCCTCTAAGAGAACTATGGATGGATCTGAATGAATACTTGCCATAACGTTTGATATTCCAATACTGACCGATACATGATTAGAAACCAAAGATGTTGGATGAGGGAGCTTTAGGTCTATAATTGCCTTTAAAATTTTTTTTGCGGTATGTAAGGCACCAGTTTCATCAGTATCAGGCAATAGACAAACAAATTCCTCTCCCCCATAACGAGCAACAAAATCTGCAGGTCTTAAAAGTGTTAGCTTTATAGTCTGGGCAACCTTTTTAAGACATTCATCACCAGCAGAATGTCCATAATAGTCGTTATATAATTTGAAATAATCAACATCAATCATCAAGATGGATATACTCGTGCCCTCTCTAATAGCCCTAAGCCATTCTTTTGCAAAGATCTCATCAAAGGCTCTTCTATTGGGTATGCCTGTTAGTCCATCAATCCGTGAGAGGTTAGAAAGTATGTCTCTATTCCTCTTAAGTTCAAGTTGATTACTAACCCTTAATTTCACTATCTCAGGGTTAAAAGGCTTTGTTATGTAGTCAACTGCACCAAGCTTTAAGCCCTTTGATTCATGTTCTATCTCATCAAGGGCTGTAATAAAGATTACTGGAATATCTCTGAATAAAGGGTTTTCTTTAAACTGTTTGCAAAGTTCATAGCCATTAATGTCAGGCATCATTATATCCATCAAAACTATATCTGGTTTGTTCTTTTCTGCCATGACAATCGTATCTAAGGCATTTGTTGAAAAGAATATTTCATACTCATCTTTTAAGACATCGTTAAGCAACTGAATATTTAATGTAACATCGTCGACAATAAGAATTCTTTGCTTTTCATTCATTAATAGCTACCACTCCCCTTAATAAGATATTTCAGTGAACAAAATTAATAGTGGCTTCATTCCAAAATCTATCCTAAATACACTTTAAGTATAAAATGACCACCAAAAAGTGTTATAACTGACCCTAAAGCAAGGAAAGGGCCAAAAGGAATAGCTGTCTTCCTATTCTTACCTTTAAATAAAACAAGTGAAATACCTACAACTGAACCTACTAAACTAGCAATTAATGTAGTAGTTAAAACACCTTTCCAACCAAAAAAAGCACCAATCATTGCCATCATCTTTATATCACCACCACCCATACCACCTTTACTTAAAAGGGCAATCAGAAAAAATAACCCTCCGCCTATTATAAATCCAATAAGTGAATTTATAAAACCAGTTATCGAATTGAGTTCAAAGGGGTCAGGGAATAAAAATGAAGAAAAAGCAATCCCAATCAATATACCGGGAAGCGTAATGCTGTCAGGTATAATTTGAAAATCCAAATCAATAAAAGTGATAACAATCATTGTTGACAGAAATAAGAAAATAGGAATTAATTCAAAAGAAAGACCAAATCGGGTATAAGCAAGGAGATAAAAAAATGAGTTCAATAACTCCACAAAGGGATAACGCCATGAAATCTTTGCACCACATGCTCTACACTTACCCTTTAAGATTAAGAAACTGATAAGGGGGATATTGTCATAGGGTTTGATAGCCTCTCCGCAGATTACACAGGAAGATGAAGGGACTACAATATTTTTTTCTCTTGGTAATCTGTAAATGCAGACATTTAAGAATGAACCAATAATTAAACCAAAGACTGTTATAATAACTAACTCAAAATTCACTATATAGTGTCAATAATTAATCAGATATTAAATTTTTGGCTTGCCAAATTGCCCCTATTATGATAACTATTTGTTTTTCATCTTCAAATAATTTGAAAAAGAACGATCATAAGTGCGTTCGTATTCAGTGTTAAAATAACAGGCTGGAAGTTCACCATTTCTGCGATGATAGTGCAGACAATCACAACACTTTAATTTCTTACTGCACGAATAGGTGCAATTGCAATATTTCTTATTTTTTTCTGATGTGCATTCCATAGTCTTATATAATACCATAATAATATCTATTTTACAAAAACACTGTAAAACATATTGAAGATAAATTGAAAATGGTTAAAAATCCATACCTAATTCAAACAACAAGTCCCAAAAAATTGTTTCCTACATGAATAGAAACTAATTGTTTAGATAGATTTAATGTTAATAATATACAACTTCCTGATTTTATAAAACAATATTATTTTTTGATTGACAATATGTTTAAACAAATGATATAAAATGATCTTTATATTTACTATTTTTTTCACAAAAAGGAGGGTTAATGAGACTTTGTGTTTTTTATAG
>DUZI01000190.1 GCA_013349595.1 Nitrospirota bacterium | reverse complement strand
TGCTAAGCAAAATTTCTGTAATAGGCTTAATTTATGAAAAAATCTATTAATGCTGTATTTCATTTTTGTATCTTAACGACTATTTCTCTCAGTTGCAATGCTGTAATTTTTTACTCCTGCAAGCCTTACCTCATCAATTACAGCTACAAGGACACCTATATTTGAATCCTTGTCTGCCTTTATCCTCACAAAATCTTTTTCACTATCTTTTAAGCTATTTTTGATAAAGCTTTGAAGTTTTTTTATGTCTATCTTTTCATCCATAAAATAAATAGTCCCGTCTTTTGTAATTAAGATTGTCTTGATTTCATCCTTTTGTGACTCAGCAGTCTTTGATTCAGGTAGTTTAAGTTTTATAGCAGGTTCTTGTATTAATTGAGAAGTAAGCATAAAAAATAACAATAACAAAAAAACCACATCAACTAAAGGTGCAATATTCATGTGTGTATGATTATGTCTTTTCCTTTCAAATTCCATCTCTTTTTGCCCTCATATACAAGACTGTGCTTATTTCCTTCATCATATAAGCGATCTCATCTGCTTGTTTTTCAAGGTAATGGTGTCCTACATGAATAGGTATTGCAACAAGTAACCCTGATGCAGTTGTTATCAATGCCTCCCAGATACCTCCAGCGAGCATTGATGGATTAACACTTGAACTCTCTGCAATCACCATGAATGCCTTTATCATACCTGTAACTGTACCTGTAAGTCCTAAAAGTGGTGTTATTGTTGCGATAAGGCCAAGCCAACTTAAACCCTTCTCTATATTACGAATCTGTCTTGTGCCAATTACAGAAAGCTCTTTATCATTACAACCCTCATTTATTGCCTTCAGTATAGGTGTCATTATTTGTGGCTTTTTCTTTTCTATTTCTTCAGGTATAGCATCTATCTCATGTAATAATGACCGATATTGAATAGATTTGTTGATAAGTATTGCCACTGCAATGAATGAGCACAATGCAATAGGATACATTAATATGCCACCTTTTATAAATAAATCAAACATAAAAAACCTCCTAATTTATATTGCTCTAAGGCTCTTTCACACTAAAACATCTCTTTCTTAAACCATCTTCATTCATTTTTCAAGCTAAATTTTATTGATAGAAGTGCCTTTGACATCACTGGTTTACCATCTTTGATTGCAGGTCTAAAAGTTGACTTTTTCACTGCCTCTACTGCTGACTCTGTAAAACCATATCCACCACCTTCTATGACATCAACATTTAAGAGATTACCCTTGTCATCAATGGTTAATCTCATCAGCACCCTTCCTTCTTTTCCAAGTCTCCGAGCTATCATAGGATAAACAGGCATCTCTCTTTTTAAGAAGCTTGGTGCCATGGCAGTGCCAAATTCAACATCTTGTAAGGGTCTTATCTCATTTTTTTCGGCACTAATAGGAGGGAAGGTATCTTCATTTTTAGTTATTACAATAGTCTTTGTTTCTTCATTAGTTGTAATAGCAATAGGTTCTATCTCTTTAGGGATATGTTTTTCTTGAATTTCATCCTGTTTTATTTCTGATATGGGGAAATCTCTTAATACCTCTTTCTTTGGCTTGATGACCTTATTTTCTTCCCTTTCAATGACCCTTTCGTCAATAAAAAACAATTCAATCTCTTTGAAATCCTTTGATACCGTTATTGTTAAAGGTATTAACATTAATAATATGTGAAAGAGCAAGGAGACAATTAACCCATAGGCATTTGAATTGTTATAGTTTTTAAAAGCTTTCATCTTAAAACCAATCTAAAAAGTAACTTTTCCTTATTTTAGTTGAAATAACAGTCTTTCATGGCTGGCATTTAAGTGAGAAAATAATAAAGCCATGAACCCTGCCCCTTCATGGGACTTTGCCTTCATGGCTTAAAAATTAATTAAAAAATACAAAAATATATGTAACTTTGTCAAGATAAAAAGCCTTCCCAAAATCGGCGATAGAACTAAAAAGCTTAATAAAATCAGCAAGTAAGATAGGAAGGGCTGGTGTGGAATTTTTATACGACACCTTATAAAAAAAGTCCCTTGGGCTTTGTCATAAGGCATTGTTTTAAATGTATAAATCAAAATTATAAATAAAACTTGTCGATTATAAAAATCCTGAAACAGCCCTTCCTAAGCGCTATTTTAAGGTTTCTTCCCAAAATCGGTGATAGAGCTAAAGAGCTTAATAAAATCAGCAAGTAAGATAGGAAGGGCTAGTGAGGGATTTTTATACGACACCTTATAAAAAAAAGTTCCTTGGGCTTTGTCATAAGGCATTGTTTTAAATGTATAAATCAAAATTATAAATAAAATTTGTCGATTATAAAAATCCTGAAACAGCCCT
>DUZI01000119.1 GCA_013349595.1 Nitrospirota bacterium | reverse complement strand
TTACTAAAACTACCATAACTGTAAGCTACATCTTGCAGTTGACAGTTGCCAGCTTGCTCACACTTTGGACAGTCTGTTGGATGGTCTGAAAGGATTAATTCAATGATAGTCTTTCTCAAAGAGTCAATCTCTTGATTTGAGGTAATCACCTCCATCCCTTCAGATACTGGAGCTGTACATGAGGTGACAGGCCTTGGGATACCTTTGATTTGAACAATACATAGTCTACAGCCACCAAAATTGGATAGCCTTGGGTGATAACAAAGCGTTGGTATCTTTATACCTGCAGTCCTTGCAGCAACTAAAACTGTAGTATCTTCTGGGACTTGAACCCTTTTATTGTCGATGGTTAATGTGACCATAGGATCTTACTCCTCTATTATTCTTTTATAACTGATTTGAACTTACACACATCAAAACAACTACCACACTTAATACACAACTCTTGCGAAATATAATGAGGTTTCTTCTTCTCTCCTGTGATAGCCTTAGTAGGACAAGCCCTCAAACAAGCACCACAACCCGTGCAGGGTTTTTCATTTATAGTGAATGTCAAAAGGTCTTTACAGACCTTTGCAGGACATTTTTTGTATTTAATGTGGGCTTCATATTCATCTCTAAAATACTTTAATGTGCTTAACACTGGATTTGGGGCAGTCTGCCCAAGACCGCAAAGTGAACCCTTCCGAATATCATTACTAAGCCCTTCAAGTAATGCTAAATCCTCTTCTTTGCCCTCTCCTTTTGTTATCTTATTAAGGGTTTCAAGGAGCCTCTTAGTGCCAATCCTACAAGGGACACATTTTCCACATGACTCATTTTGTGTGAAAGTAAGAAAATATTTTGCCACATTAACCATACAATCATTTTCATCAAGGACAATCATCCCTCCAGAACCAACAATAGAGCCAACCTGTGCTAAAGATTCATAATCCACTGGCAGATCAAGCATGTCCTTTGTAATACAACCACCTGAAGGTCCTCCCGTTTGAACTGCCTTAAATTCTTTGTTATTTTCAATTCCACCACCTATGTCATAAATAATCTCTTTAAGCGTTATCCCCATTGGAACTTCTATCAGTCCCGAGTTTTTGATTTTACCAGTTAAGGAAAATACCTTTGTACCTTTTGACTTTTCTGTTCCAAAAGAGGCAAACCAATCAGCACCTTTTCTAATGATGTATGGCACATTTGCAAGGGTTTCTACATTGTTAATTACAGTAGGTTTACCCCATAGACCTTTATAAACTGGGAAAGGTGGTTTTGCCCTTGGCATGCCCCTCTGTCCTTCAATAGACGCTATAAGGGCTGTCTCTTCACCACAAACAAAGGCACCTGCACCAAGTTTTATCTTGATGTCAAAATCAAGCCCCTTGTTTAATATATTTTTACCCAAAAAACCTCTTTCCCTTGCTTGATTTATTGCATGTTTTAACCTTTCAACAGCAAGGGGATACTCTGCCCTAATATAAACATATCCTGTATCTGAACCAATGGCATAGGCACCTATTATCATACCTTCAATTAAACAATAGGGATTGCCTTCAATGACTGACATATCCATAAATGCGCCAGGGTCACCTTCATCGGCATTGCAAATAATATATTTCTGTTCAGATGAAACCTTATTGCACAACTCCCATTTCAGCCCTGTTGGGAAACCAGCTCCACCACGACCTCTTAAACCAGATTTTTTAATAATCTCAATCACATCTATAGGGGAATAATCAAGGGCCTTTTGCAAAGCCTTATAACCATCAACTGCAAGATATGCCTCAATATCTTCTGGGTCAATCTTTCCACAGTCTGAGAGAACTACCTTGACCTGTTTGTAATGGAAATTGTGATATTCTTCTGTTACAACCCATTCCTTGACAGGTTGGTTGTTTATGATATGTTCTTCAACAATCCTTTGGACCATCTCTGGCTTGATATACTGATAGGTTGTTACATCTCCATCTATCTCAACATCTACGAGTACATCTTTTGCACAAAGCCCCTTGCATCCAACCTTATGAGTCTTGCAATGGTCTTGAACCCTTGCACTTATTCCCATTGAATAAATCAAATCTTGAAAGGTCTTTAAAACCTCTCTACCACCCGCAGAGATGCCTCCAGTGCCCATACAAACATGAATTATTAAATCTTTCATGGCCAAATTCCTTATGCGTCAATATTTGATTTAAGACCCTTAATCTCTCTTGAGAGCTTATCGATGGTCATCTTGCCATTAACCTTTTTGTTAATAATAACAACCGGCGCCATACTACAAGCACCTACACAAGCAACTTGTTCAAGCGTAAAATTTAAATCCTTTGTAGTGTGTTCTTCATCACTAAGGGCAAGTTCCCTTTT
>DUZI01000216.1 GCA_013349595.1 Nitrospirota bacterium | reverse complement strand
TGTGAGAAGTGTCATGCCATAGCGAAGACGGTGAAGAACACAGGGCAGATGGCAAAGGATGGAGGAGATGTATTGACTAAGAAGGCGCCTCTGATAAAGTGGGGAGTAAAGGCACCTCATGGCAACAGAGGGGTATGTGTAAATTGTCATACGGTAATTTAGTGAGAGTTGGGAATTTGACAAGCCCTATAACAAAATACCTTGTTAATGGAGATTAAGGTGCTTGTTATTTTTACAGAGTTACACCCAAAATCAGTGATAGAAATGAGAACTTAACAAAATCAAGTAGGAAGGGTTGGTGAGGAATTTTTATACGACACCTTATAAAAGAAACCTTGAGAAACTTTAACAAAAGGCATTGCATTATAAAGGATAAAGCAAAATTAAAATGAATTCGTCGATTATAAAAATACTGAAACAACCCTTTCTATCGCTATTTTTGGGTTACGTATGTTAGGTTGTTAAAAAATAATGGAGGTTTTATTTTGGCTGATACAAATGATTTAAATAAGGTCTTAAAAAAAGTCTATGCTACAGAACTTGACCTTATTGAAAATGTAAAAGATATATCTGCAGTATCAGATAAACAATCAAAATTTCGTCAGTTCGTTATTATACTTAAGCAGAGGTTGTGGGATAACCATACCACTGCAATAAAGATTGCCATAATATCTTTGATTATGATTTTTCTCTCTTCTGCCATTTATTACTATAACTTCTTTATTGTTAATTCCTATCTTGCCTTGCAAGAGAAGGCAAATGTTGAGGCGCATTTACAAAGAAGGGCAGACCTCATTCCTAACCTCGTTAAGACTGCATCAAGCTATCTTGTTTATGAGAAAAATATCTTTGGCCATATTGCTGAAATTAGAGGTGCAGTTGCTGGTATAAAAACCCTTGAAGAGTCCATAGAAAAGCTTGGGATTAAGGATAAATCAGCCTTATCAAAGTTTCAGGCTGTTGCTGAGGCCTATCCAGCCCTAAAGGCATCTGAGACATACACAGCCTTGATGAAAGAGTTAAGCGATACAGAAACAAGGCTTGCTGAAAGCAGGATTAAATACAATTCAATAGTCAATTATTACAATTCACGACTTGAGTTATTCCCTGGTGTAATTTTTAACAAGCTACTCTTTAGATTTAAACCTTTTCCAATCTTTGAGTCCGATAAGTCACCAACGCCTGATGTTCAAGTCTTTCAAAGTAAGGGTAGGGAGATAGAAAGTAAAGGGGAGCCTAGTGCTTCCAGTAATGTTAACCAACAATAAAAAAAGGAGGAACGATATGGGCAAAGGCTTGAGGTATAAGTTAGAGCATATGGGAGATTATTTTGTAGAGATGATAAGTTGCACGATTGAGGCAGGAGAGACTGCTGCAAAAGGCATAATCTTGACTTATGATATGAAACAGCTCAAAAGAGAAAGAGAGATTCTATTAAAAAGGCTTGGAATGCAAATGGTAAAAGACAAAAGGGAAAATATCAATGTAGATGAAGATGAGACTATCAAAGACCTGATTGCTCAGCTTGATGATGTTGAAAAAAGACTAAAGGACTGCAAAGAGGCAAGGGAACAAACGTTCAAGTGTAAAAAGACTGATAGCTGTCAACAAGAGATGAATTTATCTCAAGGCAGCTGAATTTTTTATCTAAAAGGAGATGACAAATGGGACTTTCTAAAATCATGATAGGTGTATTTGTAGGTGTTTTTTTGAGTGCCTTGCTCTATGAAATAGTTCATCGTCAAGACCCAGAACTTGTTGATGCCGTAGTGAATAAACTTCGTAAAAAGGTTATGAAATAGTTTTTTAAACAAAAAGAGGAATAAAGAGTGGGTCCTTTTTGGAAATATATTAACATCCTTTCACTGATCCTCATAATCCTTTTAGCTGGATATGTGGCATATAACCGTTCTACTGCTAATCAAATGGAAATAGAAGACCCTACTGTAATGCAACCAACCAAGCCTGCAGAGGGTTTGTTCTCAAAGATTAAGCAATTATTATTTCCAGATAAGCAAGTAGTCAATACTCCTATTGATAACAAGCCCCTTTTAAAACAACCAGAGCCAGAGCCTATACCAAGATTAGAGGTTCCAATGGAATTACAGGAGCATTTACCTAAGATTCAAAGACAGCCTATGGTTACTGGACCTGGCTTCGTTGCAGGCACAGAGGTAATGGTTAACATGCCAGTAGTAACTGAGAAGATATGGCAGGAGGGGCATTGGATAGGTCTTGAGGTAGGGCCATTGACGCCAGCATTAGCACAGGCAAATGGGATACCACAGGGTATAAAAGGAGTATTAGTAGATGAGGTAACATTACTTGCTGCGGCAAGTGGGATAATAGCTGGGGATGTAATAACTGCGATAAATGACAAGGCGACAGGAGATTTATATGCCTTTAAGGAGGCG
>DUZI01000120.1 GCA_013349595.1 Nitrospirota bacterium | reverse complement strand
TTAAAGATAAATTCAGAAAGATAAAATTTAGGGGATTTTTCAAGCACGATACATCAGAGCTGGAAAAAAGACTAAATGAGATTGAGCAGATTTTACGCTCTTTTGAAAATACCTTTGTAACCAAAAAAGACCTTCTTTCACTCGAAGAAAGACTTGAATACTTAGAAAAGCACGGTATAGTTGCCTCGCAGGAAGGTGGCTTGCAATTAAAAGGTAAGAAATTGTCAGAGGAAAAGATAATGTTTCTTAGGGCCATTGTGAGAGAAAATATCAATCTGTTGGAGGACTAATGGCTGATAAGAAAATCATAAATGTTGGCATAGATCTTGGCACCTCAAGGAGTGTAGTCTCTGCTGATAATGGAATCAGGACGTACATTACCAGTGTAGTTGGTTATCCAAAAGATGCGGTTTCTCTGAAGCTCTTTGGGAGGGATGTCATATATGGCGATGAGGCACTCAGACATAGGATGTCTTTAAACATACATAGACCCTTTGAAAATGGCATGCTCAAGATTTCACAGGATTTTGATGAAAACTCAAAAGAATATAAAGATGCAGTGGAGACTGCAAGGCTCATTTTAAAGAGACTAATTGATACAGTGCTTGATGAGGAGGCAGGGAAAAGGTCTGATTTTCACATCAGAGGGGTTATAGGTGCACCTGCCCTTGCCTCAAGAAAGAACAAAAAGGCTTTACTTGAAATAGCAAGGGATGTCCTTGACGATGTGATGATAGTCTCAGAACCCTTTGCAGTTGCCTATGGATTGAAATTATTGACAAGCGCACTGATTATTGACATTGGTGCAGGCACCGTTGATTTATGTAGGATGCATGGCACTATGCCAAGTGATGAAGACCAGATCACAACTACAAAGGCAGGTGACTACATTGACAAGGTGTTTTATGAACTTTTACAAAAAAAATTTCCAAAGGCTGCTCTGTCAATAGGACTTGTAAAGAAGATGAAAGAAGAGAATTCTAATATTTCAAAGGCTACTGACACTATTTCTATAGAACTACCCATAGATGGCAAACCCACAAAACTTGATGTAACCAATGAATTAAAAGAGGCTTGTAGTGCTATTGTCCCAGACATAGTTAATGGTATCAAGCAACTTGTGGCGACATTTGACCCTGAATTTCAAAATGATCTCAAAGATAATGTTATCCTTGCTGGTGGAGGGAGTCAGATTGTAGGACTTAAGAAAGTAATTGAAGAGTATATGCAACAAAATCTTGGTTATGGAAATGTTACTAAGGTAGAGGAACCTTTATATGCAGGGGCAAATGGTGCCTTGCTTTTGTGTAAAGATATGCCTGATGAATATTGGCATCAATTAAAGGACATCAAAGAAAGGAAAAAATAATAATGATGGAAATGGCAAAGAGATTCTTTCTTCCTTTTATATTGATAGTCTTTCTTTTTGCCATTTTTTTGGACCAAAATAGTAAGCCCATTCCTTTAAAAATAATACTTGGTGCCCCTGTGCATCTTCCTTTAAGTGTAATCATAGCAGGTAGTATGACTTTAGGGGCAATTATTGCATTATCTGGGGTGTTGTTAATAAAAACTATTACAAATAATAAAAACAAAAAGGGGGAGATAGAACAGGACAAAATCGGAAGGATTGAAGAATTGAAGGATTGAAAGATTGAAAGATTGAAAGATTGAAAGATTGAAAGATTCTCTTTTTAATTGTTTTTCAATCTTTTTTATTTTTGAAATGTTTTAAAGTTAAAAAGTATTCAGGATAAATGATTATAAACTCCAGAGGTGAACATAGTGGCAAATAAGAAGGAAACTTGGGATAACATAAATCGCCTAATAGTCGTTGTTATACTTGCAACAGTTGCCTATCTGGTAATAGTTGATACTAATCAACAGGTAACAGAAATTGAAGAACAGACTTTAAAACAAAGGGTTATCCAAAACTCACAGACCTCTGTCCTTGTTGCTCAGCCAAATTATTTGTGCCCTTATTTAAATGGTGGACAATTTGTAGGCAGTGATCACAACTGTAATGTCTGTCATACAATGGCTGATGTGATGAATAAACTTTCAAAGGCAACCCATCACTATACAAACATTCAAGGCATAATACCACAGAATGGATTTCAGAATGTTACTACAGGTTTTCTTGAGCCTGCTTTGCCTGGATATGTAGCAATGCTACCAGGACGACTCAACCAAGATATCCAACGAGTAAAGGTAACTGAGAAGATATGGCAGGAGGGGCATTGGATAGGTCTTGAGGTAGGGCCATTGACGCCAGCATTAGCACAGGCAAATGGGATACCACAGGGGATAAAAGGAGTATTAGTAGATGAGGTAACATTACTTGCTGCGGCAAGTGGGATAATAGCTGGGGATGTAATAACTGCGATAAATGACAAGGCGACAGGAGATTTATATGCCTTTAAGGAGGCG
>DUZI01000122.1 GCA_013349595.1 Nitrospirota bacterium | reverse complement strand
CTTATAAAAGAAATCTTGAGAAACTTTAGCAAAAGGCATTGCATTATAAAGAATAGAGCAAAATTAAAATGAAATCGTCGATTATAAAAATTCCGAAACAGCCCTTCCTATCGCTATTTTTGGGATATTAAAAATTACTCACAAGTCAAGCTAAAAGTAGTATAATTCTTATCACAAATTTAATTTTTTTTAGGAGGTTTGTTATGGAAAAGATTTCTTACAAGGACATTGGTTTAGTAAATACCAGAGAGATGTTTAAAAAGGCAATGGAAGGTAAGTATGCTATTCCTGCTTACAATTTCAACAACATGGAACAATTACAAGCAATTGTTATGGGATGTGTTGAGTCAAGATCTCCCTTTATCCTTCAGGTCTCAAGTGGTGCAAGAAAATATGCTAATCAAACACTTCTTCGTTTCCTTGCTATGGGAGCAGTAGCTATGATAAAGGATGCTGGTTCTCCAGTAAAGTTTGCCCTCCATCTTGATCATGGTGATACCTTTGAGCTTTGTAAATCCTGTATTGAGTCAGGCTTTTCATCAGTTATGATTGATGGTTCCCATCATCCTTACGATGAAAATGTCAAACTCACAAAACAAGTTGTTGATTATGCCCATGCACATGATGTTACTGTGGAGGGTGAACTTGGTGTGCTTGCAGGTATTGAGGATGATGTATCTGCTGAAAAATCAACCTATACAAAACCAGAAGAAGTTGAGGATTTTGTAAGTAAAACAGGGGTAGATTCCCTTGCCATTTCTATTGGAACATCTCATGGTGCAATGAAATTTAAGCCTGAACAATGCACAAGAGATGAGAGGGGCGTCCTTGTTCCACCTCCATTAAGGTTTGACATACTTGAAGAGATTGAGAAAAGACTACCCGGTTTTCCGATAGTTCTTCATGGCGCATCATCTGTGCTCACAGAATATGTGGATATTATAAATTCAAATGGTGGAAAACTAAAAGATGCAGTTGGCATACCAGAAGACCAACTTCGTAGGGCAGCTCGCAGTGCTGTCTGTAAGATAAATATTGATAGTGATGGCAGATTAGTTATGACTGCAATGATAAGAAAAGTTTTTAACGATAAACCTGCTGAATTTGACCCAAGAAAGTATTTAGGACCAGCGAGAGATGAACTCATAAAGATGATTATTAGAAAAAATAAAGAGGTTCTTGGTTCAGCAGATAAGGCATAAAATTTAATTAAGGAGAAAAATATTTTTAAATTATGGACAAAGATAAGAAGACTTTAAAACTTGGACTCCCTAAAGGGAGTTTACAGGAATCGACTTTAAGACTCTTTAGGAAGGCTGGCTATCATATTAGTGTTTCAGAAAGATCGTATTATCCTGTATTTGATGACCCTGATATTTCAGCAATGCTTATTAGGGCACAAGAGATGGCAAGATATGTTCAAGACGGACACCTTGATTGTGGTCTTACTGGGCATGATTGGGTTCTTGAGCAAAATGCCTCAGTAGTAGAAGTAGCAGAGTTAATCTATGGTAAAGGTGGATTCAGACCAGTAAGATGGGTCGTAGCTGTCCCTAATGATTCACCAATCAAGTCAATCAAAGATTTAAAAGGCAAGAGGATAGCTACTGAGTTAGTTGATTTTACAAGGCGTTTTCTTGCTTCAAAGGGTATCAAGGCACAGATTGATTTTTCATGGGGGGCTACGGAGGTAAAACCACCTTATCTTGCCGATGCAATTGTAGAATTGACAGAGACAGGTTCATCCTTAAGGGCAAATAATCTTAGAATAGTGGAGACTATGATTGAGTCAACGACAAGATTTATTGCAAATAAGAAGGCATGGCAGGAAAAGTGGAAGAGGGCAAAAATGGAAAATATTGCCATGTTACTTAAGGGTGCCTTGACTGCAGAAGAGAAGGTAGGACTTAAAATGAATGTCCCAGAGGAATCATTTAAAAGGGTCTTAAGTCTATTAAGTGCTATGCATTCTCCCACGGTATCACCGTTAAGTGATAAAGGATGGTATGCCATTGATGTAGTCATAGATGAGGGACTTGCAAGAGATATAATCCCAAAACTAAAAAAAGCAGGGGCATCTGCCATAGTGGAATACCCATTAAACAAAGTCATCCCATAAAAAAATGATGGTTCAAGGGAAATATTTTAATCCTTTGAACCATTTTAAACACCCAGAATCGGCGATAGAACTAAAAAGCTTAATAAAATCAGCAAGTAAGATAGGAAGGGCTGGTGAAGGATTTTTATACGACACCTTATAAAAAAAGTTCCTAGGGTTTTGTCATAAGGCATTGCATTATAATGAATAAAGTAAAATTAAATAAAATTTGTCGATTATAAAAAGCCTGAAACAGCCCTTCCTATCGCTATTTTAAGGAACATCAAAATGTTTGTCTTTTCAGAAAAAAAGTATAGTGTCAAGCTACCAGTCTTCG
>DUZI01000256.1 GCA_013349595.1 Nitrospirota bacterium | reverse complement strand
CCAACAGAAGAAAATTTTTTGATTAACCCCTTTATCAAAGAAGACTTACCTGTCCCCTTCTCACCCCATAAAAGGACATTATTAGCAGGTTTACCCTTGATAAAATTAGTTGTATTAGAGAGGACTTTTTTCTTTTGCTGGTCAATATTTAGGAGATTATCGAGGTCAAGCTTAACTACCCGTTTTACCGGATAAAATCTTCTTATTTGTCCATTCCAAAGTAGTGCATATGTCCCTGAGAGGTCAAAGCTTGCTTCTTCTTCTGTGAAGGATGCAATCTTGTAAAGCCTTTTTAATAAATCTAAAATTTCTTCATCTGATGATACTTCGATGTCGCCAATCTTTTTCATTGAAGTGCCCTTTTCATCTCCTCAGGGATTGAGAAAGGCCTTAAATCTTTATCAACTAATAAGATGATTGTCTCTGCCTGAACTAATAAAGCATCTTCATGATAAATATTTTGATTAAGTTGAATGAGCGAAAGTTTGACCTTTGTAATATCAGTTGTGATTAAAATGTCATCTTGATAGTGTGCGGGGTGTTTGTATTCAATATTGACTTTTCTTACAACGAAATTAAACCCCTTTAAAGATAACTCCTTAATGTTAATACCTCTATACAATAAAGCCTCTGTGCGAGCCTCTTCAAGATATTTCAGATAGTTGGCGTAATAAACTACGCCTCCACAATCAGTGTCATGATAATAAATCTTTTTTTTATAATTATGAGGCTTCATAAAACTATCGTGTCGCAGATTCTTTGACTGGTAAATCTATGACCTTTCCTTCTTCCCTCTTTATTTGAGACCTTCCTTCAAAGATTCCACCTTCTGCAACCGAAAGTTTCTTTGTGTGTATGTCCCCTGTTAATTTCCCTGTGGTCTTGATTTCAACTATCTCATCAGCCTTTATGTTGCCTTCTATCATACCGCCTATGATTACACCCCTTGATGAGACATTACCTTTTACTGACCCCATTTCTCCAATAATTACCCAATCTGCCTTGATATTGCCATGAAACTTTCCATCAATCCTGCAGGTGCCTTCAGTTGATATGTCACCTACAAACTCTGATTTCTCACCAATAAGTGATTCAAGTCTGTCAGTTTTTCTTAGAAACATCTTCAGTCACCTCCTCTTTCATGTATTTAAAAGGATCTACGGGTTTATTATTTAGCCATACTTCATAGTGTAGGTGTGAGCCTGTTGCATTGCCTGTTGAGCCTGCAAGGGCAATCAAATCACCTCTTTTTACTCTTTGTCCCTCTGTGACAAGATTTTTCAAGTTATGTGCATATATTGTCCTAAAGCCAAAACCATGCTCAAGTATAATCATATTACCACTACTCTTTTTCCAGCCTGAAAAACTTACTATGGCATCTGCAGTGGCATAAATCTCTGTCCCTTTTGGTGCAGAGATGTCAATACCCTCATGTATTTCCTTCTTGCCGTGATGAGGGGATTCCCTTGTGCCGAATTCAGAGGTTATTCGTCCCTTAATTGGCCAACCCTTTGGTGTGGATAGATAAATATTTTTTTGTTCCTGTATGAATTCTTTCAGACCTTCAATCCTTTCAAGGCTTTGATTTATTTGTTCCTTTATCTCGTTGATACTTACTGAACCAGACTCATAAGAATCTTTAAAACTTCTAAAGAGCATCTCTTTATCTTTATGAGATAGTAATTGTTTAAATTCACTCTCTGCCTCTTTTATCTTTGCAATTGATGATTTGACTTGATTAAATTCTTCTTTATAGTAGATGAGGTTTTGTTTCATGGCATCATATTCTTTTTTCCCCACATAGGTGGAAAAGACATAAAAGGCAAAGCCAAACCAGATTATTAGACATAATATAATTCCCAAAGAAGGAAGTTTTAGACTTTTGGGTTTACGACTGCTATGAGGGATAAACATAACCGTTATAGGCGAGAATAGACTCTTGAGGAATTTCTTAATTTTATAAGTATCAATTTTTAGCATAATACAACACCTCCATCACCTTTTTGAATCGTTCCAATATTAAAATGCTCTGTGTTTTTTGATGCAAAAAAGTTACTTATATCTTTTACATCATCTTTGTCACATATTATAGTAAATCCTATACCCATGTTAAATGTCCTATACATCTCTTCCTCAGTTACGTTGCCTAATTCTTTGATTAGTCTAAAAATAGGAGGTCTTTTCCATGTTTTTTTATCAATGACAGCGCAATATCCCTGAGGGATACACCTTGGGATATTGCCAATTATACCTCCTCCTGTAATATGAGCCATTGCCTTGATTTGAAATCTTTTTAACAGCTCAGTTATGTCTCTTACATAAATTGCCGTTGGTTTTAAGAGTTCTTCTCCAATAGTTGTGTCAAGTTCAGAAACATACTTGTCAGTCTCCCATTGCATAATGTCAAAAAAGAGTTTTCTCACTAAAGAATAACCATTACTATGGATACCTG
>DUZI01000109.1 GCA_013349595.1 Nitrospirota bacterium | reverse complement strand
CCTTCTATGTCAAGTGTTGGATTGAAGGCATTTCTTACAAGCTTTAAGGTGTGCTGTAAAAGACTTAAACCCTCCAGTGAATAATACTCGCACTGAACAGGAATTAAAACACTGTCTGCTGATACAAGGGCATTAAGAGTGAGTAACCCTAATGATGGAGGGCAATCAATAAAGATGTATTGGTAGGAATCTCTTATTGATTTAATAGCATTTTTTAGAAAATTTTCCCTATTATTTCTATTAGCCAACTCTATCTCAAGTCCTAATAAATCAATAGTAGCAGGGACTATAAAAAGATTGGGTAAGTCTGTTTTCATTATAATTTTTTCAATAGGATAATTATCAGCATATACATTATAAAGACTTTTTTGAAGGTCATCTCTGTTTATGCCCAAACCACTTGTAAGATTGCATTGTGGATCGGTATCTATGACAAGAATATCCTTTTCTGCAAGGGTTAATGATGAGGCAAGATTTATGGTGGTTGTTGTCTTGCCAACTCCACCCTTTTGATTTGCTATGACTATTACCTTTCCCATAAACTTGAGACCACATTTTAACTTTTTCTGTATTTTTAAGGCAAAGTGTGTAGATTTGACTAACATCTTTTAAAACAATTTAAAGGAACACTTTAACATAACTAATAGAACCTTTGACTTAAACTTTTAAATACTAAGGAGAGGCATTGGTTGCTCAAGCAAAGTTGAGTTGCTTATTTAACGCAATTGATTCAAAGGGTGTGATTCCGATAAATGGACACCACTTACAAGGTCAATCCTATGTAGGCAAGATAATTGTCTATGGATACACGCCTGCGTGTATTCCTTAATATGCACCTAAATCAGCCAAGATTTGGTGAAGTTCATGTAACAAGCGAATCTAATCATGCAGCTTATGCAAACATAATGATTGGTGTAAAGGTAAATAGATATCCTGCAAATTATGGTTTCTTATGCAGCAAAAACAGGTTTTATGCCAGAGTATGAAATACATTTGACTGAAAAGAAAAAAGGTGATATGCTTTTTATCCTTGATCAGGACTTTAAAAATGAACTAAAAGACATAGGTCAAATTATTCCACTAACTGTTGGACTTATGATAAATGTAATTGCCCCTATACAGGTTTTAAGTGTTTTGGCAAAAACTGTAAAGACCGTCAGCCTTATCTTTTTTGGAGTATCATTTTTCTTGGTTGTTTTAACTCAATATAAATTGTTAAGTGTATTTGGTCTCAAGGCATTTTTGGGAATGTCAATCATGTTTTCAAATACTGCCTTTATTCCTTGCCTTGGTGGTTAGGTGGCCAATTAAGGTTAAACAGAAGGTTCTCCTATGTAACTCCACCTTACGCAATGGTGCAGCGTCAATGGCGGTTGTATCAAATAACTTTCCTCAAGGTCCAGCGCTTGCCGCAGCTTTGACTGATACACTTTTTAGATTCATTTTAACGGTAGTAACTGCATCCATGTTTGGTAAATTTATAACCAAAGAGAGTTAATGGTTATCTTTGAAAAGAAAAATTTAATAACCTTTTTCATCGGCATAATGGCGGGTTTTTTTGGTGGTCTCGTTGGGCTTGGTGGTGGTGTGGTAATGATACCGATGATGGTTAGTATTTTAAAACTAACTCAACATCAAGCACATGGGACAAGCCTTGTGGCACTTGTTTTTACAGGTCTGGTAGGTGCCATAACCTATTACAAACATAATAATGTTGACATAATAGCAGCTGGATTGCTTGCAATTACCTCTTTAATCACCGTCAGATATGGTGCACTCTTCGCAAATTCATTATCAGAGTGGAAATTAAAAAGGTCTTTTGGTGGTTTTCTTATATTTGCATCAACAATGTTGCTTATTAAGCCGTACATTGGCATTGGTATTGACCCAATTGTAGGTATTATGAAAATAATTACTTTACTAATTACAGGTATCTTTGCAGGATTTGTTGCAGGTATGATGGGTGTAGGTGGTGGCACTGTTATGGTGCCACCTATGGTAATTTTAATGGGTATGACACAACACATGGCACAAGGGACATCATTACTTTGTATGGTAGCATCAGGTATGTTAGGTGCATATACCCATCATAAAATTGGTAATGTTTTGCCAAATCTTCTCTTTGGCTTGATTGGAGGAATAATAATAGGCACCTATCTTGGTGGGACCTCAGCTCAATACCTTCCAGAGTTATATCTTAGGCTAATCTTCTCGTCCTTTCTTATCTGGACAGGCATAAGATACCTAAGGACAAAACCAAAATAACCACTAAAAATACCCCAAAATAGCGATAGAACTAAAAAGCCTTGTAAAATCAGCAAGTAAGATAGGAAGGGCTGGTGAAGGATTTTTATACGACACCTTATAAAAAAAGTTCCTAGGGCTTTGTCATAAGGCATTGTTTTAAATGTATAAATCAAAATTATAAATAAAATTTGTCGATTATAAAAATCCTGAAACAGCCCT
>DUZI01000305.1 GCA_013349595.1 Nitrospirota bacterium | reverse complement strand
TATGCTGAATAATAGACCCTTTTTAAATTGTATTTATTATATAGATTTTCTGACTGATTTAATATGGTCAAATCGTCTTCATTTGAGGCACCTATAATCAATTGAGTGCTTTGTCCAGCAGGGACAAAGGTAGGGGCATTTTTGTATTTTTTCTTTTCCTCTTTATAGATACGGATATTAGAGCCAATGAAATCAATATTATTTATGATGCCAGTATAATCTTTCTCCGATGCAAGAATAGCTAAACTCTTTGATGTTGGAAGTTCAATATTAATACTCATCCTGTCTACATAAAGTCCTGCAGAATGAATTAGGTTTTTATCAGCACCAGGTATTGCTTTTAGATGAATATAACCAAAAAATCCCTGTTCAATCCTTAATTTTTTTACTACCATAAGAAGTCTCTCCATAGTATAGTCAGGAGATTTGATAATAGCAGAACTTAGAAAGAGTCCTTCAATATAGTTCCTTCTATAAAAGGCTATGGTCAGGTTTAATATCTCATCAATAGTAAATGTTGCCCTTTCAATTTCATTACTCCTTCTGTTGTAACAATAAACACAGTCATAAATACAAAAATTTGTCATTAAAATCTTTAGTAAAGATATACATCTGCCATCATCAGTCCAGCTATGGCATATACCAGCATAATGAGCATTGCCAAAACCCTTTGAGGATTGTCTTTTGCTTCCACTTGAAGAACATGATACATCGTACTTAGCCGCCTTAGAAAGTATTTCTAATTTTTTCATCAAATCCATGATAGTAAAGATTATCTCAAATTGAGTATAATTTCAAATATGCGTATTGAAGATAAGAGAGTCCATACTCTTTCACCTCAAATTAATCAAGATGATTTCAATTATGAGCTAAACTTAAGGCCTCGTTATCTTGATGAATTTATAGGTCAAGATAAGATTAAGAATAACCTTAAAATTTTTATAACTGCTGCAAAACAAAGGCTTGAGGCACTTGACCATGTCCTCTTCTTTGGTCCTCCGGGATTAGGAAAGACTACCCTCGCTACAATCATATCTAATGAGTTAGGAGTCAATATTAAGACAACTACAGGACCCATCTTAGAAAAATCAGGTGACCTTGCAGCAATACTTACCAACCTATCTGACAAGGACATACTCTTCATAGATGAAATACATCGTATCCCCAGGATGGTTGAAGAAGTGCTCTATCCTGCAATGGAGGATTATAAGCTTGATATTATTATTGGACAGGGTCCTAGTGCAAGGACTATGAAGATACCTTTACCAAGATTTACACTTATTGGTGCAACAACAAGGACAGGACTATTAACCTCTCCATTGAGAGATAGATTTGGAGTCGTCATACGACTTGAGTTTTATAAGATTGAGGAACTTCAGACTATTATCAACAGGTCAGCAAGGTTACTTGATGTGCAGATAACTCAAGAGGCATCTCTTGAAATAGCAAGAAGGGCTCGTGGCACACCAAGAATTGCCAACAGGGTGCTTAAGAGGGTAAGAGATTTTGCCCAAGTTAAGGGAGATGGAATCATCAATCTTGAAATAGCAAATGAGGCACTTAATGCCCTTGAAATAGACAAACTTGGACTTGATGAGATTGATAGAAAATTACTTTCTATAATTATAGACAAGTTTAATGGTGGTCCTGCAGGCATTGATGCAATATCAGCTGCTTTAAGAGAAGATAAAGAGACAATAGAAGATGTCTATGAACCTTATTTATTGCAAGAGGGTTTTATTGAGAGAACATCACGAGGAAGGATAGCAACAAGGTCTTCTTATCAACACCTTGGCAAATCTATTCCACAGGGACTTTTTTAGTGAAATTATTAATACACATATGTTGTGCAAATTGCGCTATATATCCTATTCAAAAAATCAGAAATAGAGGTATCAATCTTTATGGACTTTGGTTTAACCCAAATATACACCCTTTTTTAGAATATGAAAAAAGGATGAATTCAGTTGAGTTGCTTAAAAATAAGATTTCTTTGGATTTGACATTTATTGATAACTACGGTCTTGTAGATTTTATTAGAAAAGTAGTTTTTGATGAAAAATCAAGATGTAAACATTGTTATTCAATGAGGCTCGAAGAGACTGCCAAGAATGCAAAGAGGCTTTCAATGGATGCGTTTACTACTTCTTTGCTTATAAGTCCTTATCAGAATATAAATTTGATTAATCAAATTTGTTCAGAAATGTCAGAGAGATATAATATAGATTATTATGGAGAAGATTTTAGAGATAGCTTCTATGAAAGCAGGAGCTTAGGAAGAGAAATGGGTTTTTATCAACAAAAATATTGTGGTTGTATTTATTCAGAGATGGAAAGATATCCCAAAATCGGCGATAGAACTAAAAAGCTTAATAAAATCAGCAAGTAAGATAGGAAGGGCTGGTGTGGAATTTTTATACGACACCTTATAAAAAAAGTTCCTAAGGGGGCTTTGTCATAAGGCATTGCATTA
>DUZI01000241.1 GCA_013349595.1 Nitrospirota bacterium | reverse complement strand
TCTTATTGTTTCAGCTATTTTGAAAAAAAAGACAAAAAAACTAAACCATCAGATGCTTAAAGACCTTCATGACCAATCACTATTTAGAATGCTCAATGTCCTTACATTTAAAAAAGATTCCCCAGTGACTAAAATCAATCCAGCCTCATAATGTTTGACAAAGACTATAAAAAACCAGAAGAAGCGCTCAAACTTATCTTAAAAAGTATAGGGGATTTAACAAAAGATAGCGAAACCATACCTATTGAAGAGGCATATCAAAGGATACTTGCAGAGGATATTCACTCAAGTGAAGACCTGCCAGGCTTTGACCGCTGCACTGTTGATGGATATGCTTTGATTGCAACTGATACATTTGGTGCAAAGGATACTAATCCTGTCTATCTGGAGGCAATTGGAGAGGTATTTATGGGTGAGGAGACTAATCTAAGGGTCAACAGGGGTCAATGCGTAAAGATACCTACAGGCGGGATGCTTCCAGATGGGGCTGACGCAGTGATAATGTTTGAGCACACACAACAAATCTCAGAGAATCTCATAGAAGTCCTTAGATCTCTTTCTGTTGGTGAAAATGTCATCTCAAGGGATGAAGATATAAAAAAAGGGGAATTAATACTCAAGAAAGGTTCTCAATTAAGATCTCAAGACATTGGTGCATTTGCAGGATTGGGTATTACCAATATCTCTGTCTTTAAAAAGCCTATCGTATCAATCATATCAACAGGTGATGAGATAGTACCTGCCTCATCACCTATAAAGATTGGACAGGTCAGAGATATCAATTCTTACAGCCTTGATGGATTGATTAGACAAAGAGGTGGAATCACAAAGAAAATAGGAATTATAAAGGATAATTATGATGAAATTAAGAGGGCTTTCTCATATGCCTTATCCATCTCCGATATAGTCTTAATTAGTGGTGGCACATCGGCAGGTGTAAAGGATATGACATCAAGGATTATTAATGATACAGGCAAGCCGGGTGTGTTATTTCATGGTGTTGCAATGAAACCGGGCAAGCCCTTGATTGCTGGTTTGGTTGATAGTAAACCTGTTTTTGGCTTGCCAGGACATCCCTCTGCAATATTTGTTAGCTTTGATAAATTTATAAGACCTGTGATTGAAAATATCGCTGGTTATAAATCAACTAAGAATATTGACAGGACTATCAAAGCCTCCATATCTAAAAGTATTGCCTCTTCAATGGGAAGAGAAGACCATATTAGAGTCAGCCTCGAAAAAAAATCTGATGGAACTTATCTTGCCCATCCCATATTTGGCAAATCTGGTTTGATTACAACCCTTGTATCAGCTGATGGTATTGTAATAATTGATGAAGACAGCTTAGGGCTTGATGCAGGCGATGAGGTTACGGTCAGGCTTTTTTAATCATTTGACAGTCTATGGGCAATCATCCGTGCTAAATCTGAAAGGGAATCATCCCTTGCACCAAATACTACAAAAGCTTTAAAATCATCACACTTTTTTAAAACCTCTTCTCTTAAATGTATTACCTCCGCTGACTTGCCTTTTGACTTTACCTTATTAACAATGTCTTCGCTAGAAATATCCTTAACAGCACTACCTCCCATATAATAAATAGGTAGCAATATTAAGTGATCACTGTTTCTTAAGTATTTTGTAAATACCTCTATATATCCATCTCTCATAAGCCGTGTAGGGCCATAACCATGAGGCTGAAATATGTAACAGGTTGAGTCCCTCACCTTGCTTGTCGTTTCCATGAGAGAACTTATCTTATGGGGATTATGGGCATAGTCGTCAATGACAAATCCTTTGCTGCTATTAAGGTGAATGTCAAATCTCCTTTCAATCCCCTGAAATGTTGATAATATAGGTACAATGTCATTCATAGATATACCTATTTCAGATAAGTAGGCAATACAGGCAAGGGCATTTAAAAGGTTATATTTACCTGGAATTGAGAGTGTAAACTCAGTGTCCTTTAAGATAAAATGACTGTTTAATAGCCCACAATGGAAATAACTGGGCTTATAATCAGAGGGTTTATTAATTGAAAATGTAATAGCGTCTTTAATATTTAAGGCTTTCAGATTATCGTCATCGGCATTGATAATGATTTTATTAGAAGTATTATCAATCAATCTCTCAAAGAGTTTACCTGTCTCCTCAACAGTATGGTGATCAAGGGTAAGATTGAGCAAAATGGTAGATTTTGGATAATAATTTACTATTGAACCATCTGATTCGCAGGCTTCAATAATGAGCAAATCAGAGGAGTCCTTTAGAAAATTTCCTTGATTAAGTTTATTTATAAACTGTTTTACCCTGCCACCACCAATAAAATTAGGTTTCAATGACAATCCCCTCATCAAGAAGGCAAGCATTCCTGACGTTGTAGATTTTCCACTCGTTCCAGCTATTGCAATGGTATTAAACTCTTTGACCAGGCAGGCAAGGTATTCAGGTCTTTTCATAATTGGTATATTTAAAGAATTAGCCTTTATGAAATCTAAATTTGTCTCTTCAACGGCAGTGCTAAAGATTGC
>DUZI01000196.1 GCA_013349595.1 Nitrospirota bacterium | reverse complement strand
TAGTGTTGACCCAGTCATGTGCAATTTAAAGAAGAAAATAAAATTCGACGGTGTTAATGGTTATTAATTCTGTAGATAAATATAAGTATGATTATTTAGTAAAATAGAAAAGCAAAGAAAACTCCATAAGGATTTAGTAAGATTATACTTAACAAAAATACAATGTGGTTATAAATTACCTTGTTTACCATAAAAATTTAATTAAAAAAGAAGACTGTTGTCATTTAAGACCTCTTTAGCAAGGGCAATATAAGCCTGTGTGCCGGGTGCGTTAGGAGCGTAAATGACTGCTGGTTTACCATAACTTGGAGACTCTGCGAGTATTATGTTCCTTGGTATTACAGTATCATAAACCTTTGACCTAAAAATTCTCCTAATATCATCAGCAACCTGTCTTGAAAGGGCTATATGTCTGTTAAACATAGTGAGCAATATCCCTTCCATATCTAAGGTTTCATTAAACCCGCCTCTTATCCGCCACAAGAGTTTGATAAGAAGACTAAGCCCTTCCATTGCAAAATATTCACATTGAACAGGAACTAGGACTGACTCAGAGGCTATAAGTGAGTTTAGAGTAAGAAGTCCAAACGAAGGGGGGCAGTCTATAAAGATAAATCTAAACTCTGACTTTATAGGATATAATAGATTTCTAAGAGTTAATTCCCTATCTTCAGACTTTTCAAGGAGTTCAATCTCAGCAGCAAAGAGATCCATAGAGGCTGGGATAATAAAAAGATTGTTAATACATGTGCCAATAATCGCTTCATCTATCTTTAATTTGCCAAGATATACTTCATAAAGACCTCTTTTTAAATACTCTTTCTTAATTCCAAAACCGCTTGTTAGATTGCCCTGGGGATCTGAGTCAAGAACAAGAATCTTTTCACCTGCAATGGCTAAAGATGCAGAAAGATTGAGTGCTGTGGTGGTCTTCCCAACACCACCTTTTTGATTTGTTATTGCTATAATCTTGCCCAGATAGTCTCCATATAGTTTATTGCATAAAAACTCAGGCTATAAAACAGTATTTTCATCTATTTGAATATTGTATTTTCTAATCTTATACCCAATTTGTCTCGGAGTGATACCGAGCAATTTTGAAGCCTTTGATTGAACCCATCCAGATTTCTCAAGTGCAGAAATAATCTTTGTCTTTTCAATTTCTTCAATAGTTAATGGTAGGGCTTCTTGAATTATATTTTTATATTTAAGTTCAAAATTTTGCTCTCGAATATTAATAGGAAGATCAATCTTTTTTATTGTGGCTCCTTTTGCCATAACAACAAGTCTTTCAATGGTATTTTCTAATTCTCTAACATTGCCATACCAATTATAAGTAATTAATAGAGATAAAGCCTCTGGGGAGATACTTATATTTTTATTATTTTCTTTGTTGAAATTTGTTAAAAAATGGTCAATTAATACTGGTATATCTTCTTTACGATTTCTTAATGGTGGCAGAAAAATTGGCACAACATTAAGCCTATAAAATAAATCTTCTCTAAATTGTCCTTGAGAGACTAATGATTCAAGATTTCTACTTGTTGCAGTAATGAATCTTATATCAACTTTAATGGTCTTTTCTCCACCAACCCTTTCAAATTCCTTTTCTTGGATTGCCCTTAATATCTTTGGTTGAAGAGACAGTGGGAGGTCACCAATTTCATCTAAAAAGATTGTCCCTTCATTAGCAAGCTCAAACTTACCCTTTCTCATTGTGGTAGCACCTGTAAAAGCCCCTTTTTCGTGACCAAATAATTCAGATTCAAGTAATCCCTCTGGTATGCTTGCACAATTAAACTTTACAAATGGGCCTTTTGCCCTTGGGCTCATATAGTGTATTGCCTTGGCAACTAACTCTTTACCCGTGCCACTTTCTCCTCTTAATAGAACATTAGCCTTTGATGGTGCAACATGATGTATTGCCTCAAAGACCTCTTGCATCTTATCAGAATTTCCTATCATGTTTTGAACATTATATCTGCTCTTTAGTTGTTGCTTTAATTTAAACTTTTCTTCGATATGAGCTTGTCTCTCCCTTTCAATTTCCATGTTTATTTTCACAGATTGACCAACTAAAGAAGCTATAATCTTTAATAGCCTTATATCATTTTCAAAACTTTGCACTTTGTCTCCAAAAAGTCTATCAACACTTAATACACCAAGGATTTCAGTTTTGAATTTTATAGGAACACATAAAAAAGCTATTCCACCCTTTTTGATCTTTTCCCTTGAACCAGTTTTATTGAGAAATAAAGGTTCATCACCTACATTAGGAATTACAATTGGTGAGCCGTGTTTGGCAACTTTACCAATGATACCTTCTCCTATCTTATATCTACCCTTTCTTATCTCTTCAGGAGTCATTCCATGAGCCGAGACAATCTTTAGCTCATCTTCATTGATAAGCGCAATGGTACCTCTTTTCATGTCAAGATACTCAGAAAGTATCTTTAAAACCCCTCTTATGTTTGAATGAAGATTAAGTGAAGAACCAAGTAGTTTGCTAATTTCATAAAGTGCTGTAATTTCG
>DUZI01000318.1 GCA_013349595.1 Nitrospirota bacterium | reverse complement strand
GTTTCAGGATTTTTATAATCGACAAATTTTATTTATAATTTTGATTTATACATTTAAAACAATGCCTTATGACAAAGCCCTAGGAACTTTGTCGTATAAAAATTCCACACCAGCCCTTCCTATCTTACTTGCTGATTTTACTAAGCTTTTTAGTTCTATCGCTGATTTTGGGAAATATGTGGTCAATTTCCTTTTTTATATGTTTAAATTACTCAGTTAATAAAGATGAAAAAAGAAATTTTATATGTTGTTGGGATAGGACCAGGAGACCCTGAGTTACTCACTATTAAAGCACAAAGAATCTTAAGAGATATTAGTTGTATTGTAGTTCCAAAAGGGAAGGAGGATGGAAGTAGCCTCGCCTTAAGTATTGTTTCAAAGGTAATAAACATTGATACAAAAGAGATTCTGGAGGCTCATTTCCCGATGGTAAAGCAGATTGATCAAGAGATAGAAGGGAAATGGGACGCTGTTATTAATACTATAACAAATGGACTTAACAAACATAATCAACTTGCCTTTATCACTTTGGGCGATCCTTCTATTTATAGCACTTTTTTTTACATTTATGAGGGCTTAAAAAGGAAAAGATCTTCTCTGGAGATTATTTTTATCCCGGGTATTTCCTCCATAAACGCCTCAGCATGTCTTGCCTCTATGGCACTTGCACTCGGTAATGAAAAACTTGCGGTAATCCCTGCTACATATACAATTGAGCAGCTATCTTATATAATTGATACCTTTGAGACCGTTGTTTTTATGAAGGTCCACAGGGTCTTTGATAAAATACTTGCCTTACTTAGGGATAAGGATTTGCTTTATAATGCAATTTATATCGCAAGGGTAGGGATGGAGGGGGGTAAAATAATAATGAACCTGTTGGATGTTGATAAGGATGACTTAAATTATTTTTCACTCATAATATTAAAAAAGGGAGAAAAAGGTTTTTGAAAATGATTGATAAAGAGAGATATTTAAAATGGTTTAAAGATTATGGCAATTCTTTTTTTGAAGATTCAGTTGAGCATAATAAAAACTATCAATTAAAGATAGAACATACTTTTCGTGTCTGCGAACATAGTGTAAATATTTGTAATAGCTTAGATATTGATAATTCTCTAAAAGATTTAATCTGGCTTTCATCTGTATTTCATGATGTTGGAAGATTCCCTCAATACAAACAATACAGGACTTTTAAGGACAGCATTTCAATAAATCACGGTCTTTTGTCATCAAAGATTGCAGAAAAGGAAGGTATTTTGAGTGATTTTTCAGAGTCGGATAGGAACATCCTCTTGACTGCTCTTAAATTTCATAATGCCTATCAAATACCTGAAGATATATGTGATCAAAGAACCTTGCTTTGTCTTAAGGCTGTTAGAGATGCAGACAAATTAGATATCTGGCAAGTTTTTCGTGATTTATATAGCGATAGTCATGCTGACAAACCCTCTGCAGTAGGGCTTGGATTACAAGAAGAACCGACTATATCAAAGGCTGTTATTGAGAGTATTAAAAGTAAGAAGGTTGTAAAACTCTCTGATGTGGCTAATCTTAATGATGTCAAACTTTTACAATTATCCTGGATATTTGACCTCAACTTTAAGGTATCCTTTAAAGTCTTTGAAGAGAGGCAATATCTCAATCTGATTGTTGACACTATGACAGCAAGAGATGGGGTTGATGAATGTATGAGGATTGTAAGGGATTACATAAATAATTGCCTTTAATTTCAAGATATTGTAAAATTTATATATTTTTCAACTAAAATAACCAAATGAATATATTATTAGTTGATTACAACCCTGTTGATTTAGAGATATTCTCAAAGATAATTCAAGATAACTTTGAGATTAAGACAGTTAATTTTACCTCCTCTTCGAATGCACTAATTTGGATGAAGTCAAATGAAGTTGATATCCTGATAGTTCACTGTTTAATGCCGTCTCCAAGTGGAATTGAATTAGTCTATCTTTTTAAAGATATCAAGGAGAATAAACTCAAGCCAATAATAATGATAACTGATGTAGAAGAAAAAGAAATAAAAAATCAGGCACTTGATATGGGGGTAAATTTTTTCATACAAAAACCCATTGATGAGCTTGAGTTTTTTGTCGTTATAAAAAATGCCATCTCTATTAGACAAAATCAGAAAAGGATTGAAGAAAAAGAGAGGGAGATCGAAGAATCAGAGGAAAAATTCAGAGTTTTGACTGAAAAACTTCCAAACATGGTTACAATATTTAAGAACATGCAAATGATTTATGCGAATGAGATGGTGGAAAAGATGTTAGGTGTAAAAAAAGAAGAACTTTATCAGCTCTCACTAAGCGAAATAATTAAAAGATATTTCTCGCCTGAACACAAGGATTCAATTTACAAAGACTTTGAAAGATTGATGAAAGATGAGGAGATAGAAACAAGGGAGTATAACTTGATTTCAAAGGATGGAAAGGTAATAAATACGCTATTTTCATTTTGTAGATTTTTTTATAGAGGGCAAAAGGCTACTCTTTGTATTGCAACAGATATTAGTATTCAAAAAAAGAC
>DUZI01000136.1 GCA_013349595.1 Nitrospirota bacterium | reverse complement strand
TTCTACAACCACATGGTCAGGTTTCTTTTGTAATATCCTGCCCCTAATTGATGCAATCATCTCTTATTCCTTAAAATAGCGCTTAGGAAAGGCTGTTTCAGGATTTTTATAATCGACAAATTTGATTTATAATTTTGATTTATACACAATGCCTTATGACAAAGCCCCCTTAGGAGCTTTTTTTATAAGGTGTCGTATAAAAATTCCACACCAGCCCTTCCTATCTTACTTGCTGATTTTAGTAAGCTTTTTATTTCTATCGCTATTTTTGGGTCTTATTCCCTCCTCTTGATATTTGCATGGCATATGGCAGTAGCAAGGGCATCTGCACTGTCTGGAGATATAGGATGATTGAGATTTAGTATATTTGTAACCATTGCTTGCACCTGACGTTTGTCTGCTTTTCCATAACCAACCACTGCCTTTTTTATTTCAAGGGGGCTATATTCAAAGAGAGTTTTATGTTTAATTAACACAGCAGAAATGATAACACCCCTTGTCTGACCAAGTGTGATGGCTGATTTTATACCTTTTGCAAAAAAAATCTTTTCAATGGCTATTTCATCTGGTCTATATTCATCAATAACCTCTCTAATTGACAAAAAGAGTTCCCTCAATCTCACTATTAAAGGGCTTTTGATTGGCATAGCTATTCTCCCTGAAGCTATGTAATTATGGCTATTTTTGATCTTACCTATAAGAGATTTATATTCAATAATGCCATAACCACAAAATTGACTACCCGGGTCGATACCAAGTATTACCATTAAAACTATTTTTCTGGGAATTGAAATAGAAGGTCTTCAACGAGTTGACATATTACATGAGCTAAGGTTATGTGCGTCTCTTGAATACGAGGAGTGTCACTGGAAGGGACTACAAAGGCATAGTCACACATAGAAGCAAATTTTTCACCCTTAGCACCTGTAAAGGCAATAGTCTTTAGCCATTTTTTTTTGGCTGCTGTTACTGCCTTTATAACATTCTTTGAAGCACCGCTGGTACTTATAGCAATAGCTATATCACCTTTTTGTCCAAGTGTCTTTACTTGTCTTGAAAAGACCTCTGAAAAATCGTAATCATTTGATATGGCAGTCAGTAAGGCTATGTCAGTGTTTAGAGATATAGCAGGTAGTCCTGGACGCTCCTTTTTAAATCTATTAACAAATTCAGCAGCAATATGAGAAGCATCGCAGGCACTTCCACCATTACCAAAGAGAAGAACCTTTTTGCCTTCATTGAAAGCTGCGGCAATAACTTTAGATACTTCTTCAACAAGTGCAACATTTTCTTTGACAAAGGATTTCTTAACAGCAATACTTTCTTCAAATATAGCAATAATTTTTTTCTGCATTTTTTAAAGGTAATCTAAATTTATTTTTTGATATAATAGCATAAATCAAAAAAGTCAATACACAAAAAAAGGAGGTAATGGTATATGGCTAACATCAAAAAGATTGGTATCATTACAAGTGGTGGAGACTGTGGAGGATTAAATGCAGTCATCAAAGGAGTTGCAAGGTTTGCCTATTACAAAGGGATTGAGTCTGTTGTAATTCCAAATGGGTATGCTGGTTTGTATAACCTTATTGATTTGGATTCAGTTACTGTACTAAATGCCGAAAGGGTAAGTAAGATTGAGGCATCTCTTGCAGGGTCAGAGGCAGGACACTCAAGGGTTAAGATTAGCAAGATTAAAGATCCAAACAAGTATGAAAGAATCAAGGCAGGTCTTAAGAAATTTAAAATTGATGCCCTTGTAATTAGTGGTGGTGATGACACAGGTAGTGTTGTTGTTGACCTTTCTTCTCAGGGCATTAAATGTGTCCATGTGCCAAAGACGATGGACCTTGATTTGCAGCCGTATAGTGTTGGTGGGGATTCTGCAATTAATAGGATAGCTCAGTTTACAAGAGATTTAAAAACTACTGGAATGAGTCACAATAGGATACTTGTAATTGAGGTATTTGGTAGATATGTGGGACATACTGCCTTTAGGGGTGGAGTTGGCGCTGAGGCAGATTGCATCTTGATTCCAGAAATACCCGTTGATTTTGATATTGTCTATTCACATATGAAGACCACTTTTTTTGCAAGGATTGAAAGAAGTGATGTAAAGGCAGGCACATATATGATCGTTGTAGCAGAAGGATTAAAAACAGCTTCAGGTGAACTTCTTTACGATGAATTAGCTGGTGTTGATGCCTTTGGTCATAAAAAACTTGCCGGAGCAGGCAAGTATGTTAGACAACAACTTGAAAAAAGATTGAAAAATGACTCAGAGGTGGTTGACTTTATGAAGAGAACTGGTATGTATGCACCTGGCGTTTATGAAGCCCCCGAGGTGCGTGAGGTTACACCTGGTCATTTAGTTCGTTGTGGTTCCTCATCTGCCTTTGATGTGAATTTTGGTCATTCAGCAGGAGCAGCTGCGGTATTGATGCTCTTGGAAGGCAAGACTGGAAATACCGTTGTAAATGTATTCGGTGATAAGATTACCTATCTTCCTACCACAAAAGCCATAGAGAGAAGAGAAGTTGATATTGCAGAGATCGCAGTTTATGAGAG
>DUZI01000195.1 GCA_013349595.1 Nitrospirota bacterium | reverse complement strand
TTTATAATCGACAAATTTTATTTAATTTTCTTTATTCATTATAATGCAATGCCTTATGACAAAGCCCTAGGAACTTTGTCGTATAAAAATCCTTCACCAGCCCTTACTATCTTACTTGTATTAAGCCTTTTAGTTCTATCGCCGATTTTGGGGATAAAGCGGGTGTAAGTTTCCATTATGAAAGTAAGAATTAGGTTGTTGAAATCTTTACTTTAACAAAAAAAAAGGAGGAATTAATGAAGGCAGTGGAAATCACAAACAATATTTTTTGGGTAGGTGCTATTGATTGGGGCGTTAGGGATTTTCATGGATATATTACGCCAAGTGGCACTACATATAACAACTATATAATCATGGACAAGGACATAACATTACTTGATACAGTCAAGTATGATTACTCCCATGAGACTATCAAAAATATCAAGACCTTGACTGACCCATCAAAGATAAAAAATGTAGTCATCAATCACATTGAAAATGACCATGTGACAAGTCTTGAAGATATTATGTACCTTGCGCCACATGCAACTATATATATCACAGAAAAGGGCAAAAAAGGTCTTGATAAATTCTTTGATACCTCTAAATGGAACATAAAGGTTGTAAAGACTGGTGATACCCTAAACACTGGTTCAAAGACCTTATTATTCCTTGAGACACCTATGCTTCACTGGCCTGATTCCATGATGACTTATATCAAAGAAGACAAAGTCCTGATAAGTCAAGATGCCTTTGGTCAACATATAGCTTCATCGGTGAGGTTTGACGATGAATTAATTAATTGTGAATCTATCACATTCCTTGATGATGGCGTAATTGATTATTATGCAAATATTTTAATGCCTTTTGGTCAACTAATAAAGGCAAAGATTTCTGACATTCAAAAACTTGGTCTCGAAATAGAAATAATTGCACCTGACCATGGGATTATCTGGCGTTCTAATCCCAAAAAGGTTATAGACATGTATCTTGACATGGCTAATGGCAAGGCAGATGAGAGCGTGGCAATTATATATGACACCATGTGGCATAGCACAGAGGCAATGACAATACCAATTATGCAGGGAATAAAAGATGAAGGACTCAAATGCAAGGTAGTAAAATTAAGGGCTACCCCTATGAGTGTAGCTATCAAGGAATTCTGGAAATCTCGTGGCTGTCTTGTTGGCACACCAACGCTTAATAATATTATGTATCCCTCAGTGGCAGAGTTCCTTACACACTTGAGGGGACTGAGACCAAAAAATAGGATTGCTGGTGCCTTTGGGAGTTATGGTTGGGGAGGCGGTGCAGTAAGGGATGCCTATGAAGAGTTTAAAAAGATGGGGCTTGAGATAGTTGAACCAGGCTTACAGGTTCTTTATAAGCCCTCTCATGAAGATGAGCAAAAGTGTTATGCCTTTGGCAGAGACTTTGCTATAAAGGTAAAAGAATACCACAAAAAATTTTAGGAGGTTTTAAAACATGTCAAAGACAGAACAAGCATTAGCAGAGGCTTTTGCAGGGGAATCTCAGGCAAACAGAAAGTATCTTGCATTTGCAAAGAAGGCAGAGGAGGAGGGTTATGGACAGATAGCCAAGCTTTTTAGGGCTGCTGCTGAAGCAGAAACCGTCCATGCACACAATCACCTTAAGGCTTTAGGCGGTATCAAAAGCACAAAGGATAATCTTGCGTCTGCTATCAAGGGTGAGACCTATGAGTTTGAGAGCATGTATCCACCGATGATTGCCGATGCCAAATTAGAAGGCAACTCAGAGGCAGAGACGAGTTTCAGTTGGGCAAATACAGTTGAAAAGATTCATGCCAATCTTTATAAGAAAGCCCTTGATAACATTGGTAAAAATGAATCAGTGGATTACTATGTCTGCGGATTATGTGGCAATACCTTAGAAAACGAAGCGCCTGATACCTGCCCAATCTGTGGGGCAAAAAAGCAGATGTTTAAAAAGATTGATTAGAGCTATTTTGCTCACGATATTAATATTTGGCTCAACAAGGTTTGACTGTCTAAACTATTAAAAGAAAACTCTTTAATCTATAAGGACAGCGGCGTTTTATCGCAGCTGTCCTTATGTTTTTTGGCTCATCGAGATAGTGTATTGAATAAAGAGCAGGCAGGGGACAAAGAGGCTGTTATTATCTAACTACCACCTGAGCATACTTGAATAAGTCTTTTAATTTTTCCATCTTAATTACACTAATCAAAGCCCAAATACAGCGACAAGGATAAGTCACTTTTGTTCGTTTTGACAGTTCTAATGCCCCATTCGCTACAGCCGCAAAACTCAACTACCACCTAAAAAAGCTTTGTGACTTTTTGGGGACCCCGATTCTTCGGGTTCAAACAATTGCGGCTGTTTAACGGTCCAGTCGCAAAGAACTGTTGCCAAAACATCGCTAATTACTTCAGAGCTCTATCCTTATCGCTGGATTTGAGAATAAAGCAAGATTAAAATAAAATCTGTCGATTATAAAAATCCTGAAACAGCCCTTCCTAACCGCTATTTTAAGGTTTATAATGCATTTTAATTTTGTTTTATTCTTTATTCCTAAAATCAACGATAAAAC
>DUZI01000183.1 GCA_013349595.1 Nitrospirota bacterium | reverse complement strand
GTTTGCCTTTCCATCAACAGGTGGGCTGTTTAAACCTATCTTATAAACCTCTCCATCTGTACTGATGATTCCCCGAGATACAGCGATAATGATAAGTCTCTTTCGTTCGTTTTGACAGTTCTAATGCTCCTTTCGTTACGGCTGCAAAACTCAACTACCACCCCAAAAAGTCTTGTGATTTTTTGGGGACCCCGTTTCTTCGGGTTCAATCAGTTGCGGCTGTTTGATGCTCCAGTCGCAAAGAACTGTTGCCGAAACATCGCTATTGACTTCAGAGCCCCAACCTTATCGTTGTATTTTGGTAAAACTTTTATAGGTTGAATAGTATACTTTACCAATGATAATAGTTACAACTGTTAAAATCACACCACCAATAAGATCAACGACATAATGGTATCTAAAATAGATAGTAGCAGTTAATAACCCTAATGTTATGATTAAAAACAACCAAAATAGTTTCCTTGCATAAGACCATGATAATAAAAGCAGAAGTAGTGAAATGCCAGTATGACCACTTGGAAAGGCATCTCGCTTTGTCCCTTCAATAAAATTTAAAATATCCCTGATGAACCCCGATAATGCCCCATCAACTATTTCTTTGCTATGCAAATGCTCAATTGCATATCTTGGTCCAAGGGCGGGAAATATTACATAACCGAGATAGGACAGGTAAAAACAAAGTAACACCAAAAAAAGAGATCTTTCAAAGGCAGTATCATTACCTTTAATCTTAAGGGCAATACCGAGCATAAATGGCATAAAGTAATATAGTGAATAACATATTTGCAAAAAATCACTCAAAAGAGGATGGAGAAAATCTTCAAATAACAGTGTTGGATACCCTCCAAAGATAAGATAATCTAATCTTATAAGTAAATAGTCAATATCTTTCGGATTCACAGCCGGGATTAGTAAGGTAAGACTATCAAAGATAGAAAAGACTGTCACTAAGGGAAAGATTAGCTCTCTTAAAATCTTAAGAAAATAATTTTTATTGTTGTTTAAAACCAAAAAGGTCTGAAAGATTGCAAAAGATAGATACAATATCAGGATGTGCCATAAATTGAAGTTTTTATATAAGGCATAAATACAGAGGCTTGAAAAGATGAGACTAAATAAAATTGTGACAATATCAGAGGGGAGAAATCTCACAATTTGTTTAGTGTCTTTTTTAATTCTTTGACCCTCTTATAAGGTAAATATGCAGGCACTTCAAATTCATAATCATGATAAGACAATATTTCTAAAAAAATATTTGAATCAACGGGGACACAATTTATATTCCATGCCTCATCTTTTATATAATTATCAGAACTGACAACTAACCATTTTTTCCTATTTTTCTTAATGTAGTTGATTATAAAACTATCTGCTGTTGAACCTATTGGTGTGTATATAACTTTTACATTTCCAAAATAATCTATATTTTCTCTAAAACTATTTCCGCTATGTCCATCAAAGACAATTATTATAGAATGTTTCCTTTGAGAAGCAAAGTTATTGATAAAACCGATAAATAAGTCCCGTTCTCTTTTTAAATCTTTATGACCTGTGCCAATAACATTGTAGCCATCAATAATTATGTTAAGCATTTATAAAAAATATGTCAGCAAAATTTGGGCAACAGTCTTTTTTTGTGGTACCTTAAGGGATAAAAGTCCTCTTATTTCCTCTTCAACCTTTGACAACTCACGATAAAAGATTGTCCTATTGAAGGTCATGTATGTAAAGTTTGAATTTGCCATTTCAGACATAAATCTCTCACATCCGCCATGAAAAGATGCAGACATATTAACATCTTGCACCTCATAGGGGACCCCATGAAGTCTGCATATCATAGGTCGCCATTTGTATAATACACACAACCCTTTTTCATTTAAGGGACACATGAGTCTGTTATCTTCACTCATCTCCTCATAAGCCTTTTCATACTGTCTTGACTTATCCAGGATTCTATCTCTTTCTATAATACTCAAGGTCTCAAATCCTCTTTTAAGATAAAGGGCTTCAGAAATACTATAATGATAAAACCTTGTCTCACAACAGTTTGTCTGACAACCATTACAGTCAAAATGATAATGTTTCTTTGCCATCTCATACATTGAGTCTATTGCCTGATAAATGTTTTCAATTCTCTTTACTTTTTCTTCAATAATATTCATTTTATCAAACCCTGTTCGATGGTCTCATGGAAATTCGCTCCCACATCCTTTCGTCAATCTCGTCGATATATTCTTTTATAAGAAATTCTCTTCCACAGTTCACGCAGCGGATTACTGCCTTGCTTCAATGAATCACAAGGTCAACAGGTTTCTGACAGATGCGACAAAACATTTTTCTTGAAGTCTTTTCTTTATTCATATTTTATTTCACCTCAGATAAATTATTGCTCTTGATTTTTTAAATTCTACAAAAAACCCTTTTATAACCAAAAATAGCGATAGGAAGGGCTGTTTCATAATTTTTATAATCGACGATTTCATTTTAATTTTGCTTTATTCTTTATAATGCAATGCCTTTTGCTAAAGTTTCTCAAGATTTCTTTTATAAGGTGTCGTATAAAAATTCCTCACCAACCCTTC
>DUZI01000330.1 GCA_013349595.1 Nitrospirota bacterium | reverse complement strand
TAAAGTCCTCTGCTAATACATCTTTAAACTGACTAAATCCTCCAATAGCATTAAAATCAATCTTTTTCATTAACATAGATTTGCCTATTACACAGGGTATGTGGAGATATTTATCAAGGAAACAAACACTACCTATTATGAAGGCATTTAGGTGAAGATTTTCAAAGATTGCACCAAAAGATCGTCCACCAATACCCCTTATTAAATTTGTAACAAGTCCAACAGAACTATCAGACATCCTCGATACAATAGATTTTATATAGTCAGCACCTACCATTACATTACTATCACTTATAAGAACATACTCATATTTTGATGCGTTATAAGCAGGAATTAGGTTGTTGATTTTGGGATTAAGCGCAATAGAACAAGGTTCTACAATAATAGTGATATCTTTATCAGGATGTCTTTGTTTGACCATCATTGCAATCTTATAGGCAGGGTCATTTTGGTCTTGTAAGCAAAAAATGATCTCATAAGTTGGGTAGTCAAGCTTGCAAAAGCTAACCAAATTATCAAATAAATTGTCTTCTACACCCTTTAAGGGCTTTAATATTGAAACTGGTGGCATGGGATAATCTGTAACCTCTTGAGGTTTAGACTTTAAATATTGTCTTATTGAAAAAACCTGTGTAAAATACATCAAAAGACCTAAAAATGTTAGTAAGGCAAATATCCAGTAAACTTCCATAATTCCCTCCTCATTTTATTAATTTCTAAAAAGTGTTATTGCAACTCCTCTATTATCTCTAATACATCTTTTGATAGCCTCTGTATCTTTAGAACATCGTAATAGGGTTTTCCACGAATAAATATGACCTGCCTTATGAAAATCACTATTAGCAATAAAGGCATACTTTTTTAAGCTAACCACATTGAATAGATCATTGCGATTACCAATCTCCCAGGCATCTATATATCTTGAGTATTTGTCTCGGTTGTTCCACAAATAAAGCGTATTTTTATTAAGAGCCTCTGATAGGTAATGAGGGTGGCAAGCAACTGTTACTGCTCCTTGATTTTTTGCCTCTATGAGTATTGCCTCTATGCTCATACAAGCAGGGATAAATTCTTTTATGTCAATAATAAGCAAATGTGCCGATTTATCTGCAGTGAGATGATTTTTGCTTATTTCAACACCAGGGATAACAAGCATTTCATATTTATCCCAAGCTCGTTCTGCTTCTTGTTTTATGGTTTGTATATAGTTTTCGAAATTTTTGGCAGTTACAGATAATTTAAACCTATGAGCAAACTTACCCATTGAATTGTCACCATTGACTACATGGTCAGTAATTGAGATTACATCAAAACCACTTTGTCCAAAGATGTCAATAACCTTTCGCATATCGAGCGAACCATCAGAATACTTCGTGTGGATATGAAAATCGCATAGAAGCATTGCTTAAAATATTACGAATTAGGGTTTACATAAGAATTAATTAAAGATGAATATTATGTTATAGAAAGTGAATATTATGTTAAATCGATAATGTATTAGTGTGAGGCGTATAAGTTATGACCCAAAATCAGCGATAGAACTAAAAAGCTTAGTAAAATCAGCAAGTAAGATAGTAAGGGCTGGTGAAGGATTTTTATACGACACCTTATTAAAAAAAGTTCCTAGGGCTTTGTCATAAGGCATTGTTTTAAATGTATAAATCAAAATTATAAATAAAATCTGTCGATTATAAAAATCCTGAAACAGCCCTTACTATCGCTATTTTAAGGTATGAGGTCAAAAACTTATTTCATCAACCTTAACAAAAATTAATTTGTCCAAAACTATAGGTCAAAAGACTTAGTTGTTGATAGTCAAATGATTTGATCCAATTTTTGCAGATAAAGTGTTTAAAAAGAGGGATGCTGATGGCTTCAAAGGATGTTTTTTAATTGGTTTTTGAGATAAAGACGTTGTTTCATAATACAGAGCAGTTCACATGCAAAGGAATATGTCAAGAGAGGATGCCAGAGTGTTTAATGATGAGATGGAATTAATAAAGCTGCTAAAAGATTATGATAAGGCTAAAGTTTGAAGATTTATGCAGGAGATTTGAGAGGAAATATCCTGTAGCTGCAAACAGTTGTATTTTACCTATCTGCAATATCCTGAACAGATAAGGAAACTACAACAAATATTGTGAAAACCTTAACAGCAGACTTGATAAGGGGGATTTCCAAGGTCTTGTCTATTTGAAAAAACTATACAATTAATAACCGATTTATTATACAGCAATTGTATTAACCTATTTTTAACTTACTGCATCAATTCAGTTAATTATATATTGATGTTACAACCAGTTATTTTGTATTATCCATATATAAAAAAAGGAGGGATTTGATGCCAAGGAATATATCTATTTTACATGAGTCTTTGCTTGACCATCTTACTTATGATCTTGCAAAAGATATGTATTCATCAACTGACCATGACAAATACACAACTGTATCACTTTCAGTAAGGGAACAATTAGTTGCAAAATGGATACTAACTCAACAGAAGTATTACAATGTGAGTGCAAAAAGGGTTTATTACCTATCACTTGAGTTCCTCTTAGGAAGGCTTCTGAGAAACTACATTATAAACCTTAACAT
>DUZI01000298.1 GCA_013349595.1 Nitrospirota bacterium | reverse complement strand
AGTTTGTCCTTTAATTTAGTTTCATCTTGAGGTTGTATTACCGATTGATAGTTTCTCAGTATCTTATATTCAAGCATGGTGAGAAGGTAGATAATCTCTTTACTCTTTCTCTGTGCCTCTTCAAAATCAATTTGTGCCTGTGCGTCTTGTCTTGGACTTAGCCTTGGGCTATTGTGCCAAGCAACAACCTTTTCTGCGGCAAGATGAAAGTCTTTGTGATATCTCTCAAGTAATTCAATCTCTTGTATATCACTATATTCCTTAATAGCTCCACTGTATAGCCATTTTCCTAAATCGCATTCGTTAAAGGACTTGACATTAAGTATCAAATCCTTTTTCTGAAGAGCCCTTTCAAGCTGATCGCACCATTTAATATGGGTCAGACGGGCAATCATAATATCAAGCATTATAAAGCCTCCTTAAGGGTTAACTATTTTTTTATCCCATTTGCAATTACATCTGCAAAGGCATTGAGTATATTCTCATCAGCCTCATCTCGTTGATGGCCCTCACGGACATATACATTTATCAATCCGAGCAGCTTGTCTTGGACTACTATAGGGACACAGTAATGACCATGAGGCAAAGAGTCTTGCTGTCTTGTATGGTCTTTGTTTATTTCACTACTGAAGATAATCTTTCGAGTTTCTGCAGATTTACCACACAGACAAGTGCCAATAGGAACAGTATTACAGGCACTATCACCAATACTTGCCTTACAGACCAACTCATTAGATACTTCATCATAAAGATAGATTGCACCCTTTGTTTGTAAAAAAAGCCTTGGAATGGACAAAATAAGATGTAGGCTCTTTTGTAATTTTTTTTCAATACTCATGTCTTCAAGAAATATCCTTAACATCTTCATTAGGACCTTTAATTTCATCTCCATTTTGTGCTTGTATAAAGCCATTCCAATGGTAATTAGCAAATCCCTTTGTGTAAAAGGCTTTACTATATAACCTTGAGGCTCTGTAATCTTTGCCCTGTGAAGTGTAATCAAGTCTGTTTGTGCAGTAAGGTAGACGATAGGTATGTCGTATTTTCTGCTTATTTTATCAGTTGCCTCTATACCATCCATTTGTCCTTCTAATTGGATGTCCATAAGAATCAAATCAGGAGAGTATTCTTCAGCAAATTTAATCGCCTCCTCTCCCGATGCAGCAATCTCACACACATCATAACCAATCTTTTGAAGTTTTGACTCAATGTCCCTGGCGGTAATAATCTCATCTTCTACAATCAAAATTGTTATCCTCCCTGAATAACCCATAATTTCCTCCTCTTTTTATAATGTAATTAATTCCTTGACAAAGGGGTGACAACCCACTTAACAATAGGTGAAATTAAAAAATAATTTTAAATCTTGTCCCTTTTTCTCTTTCTATCTGTAAGGTGCCTCTTAATTTTCTCTTTACAAGGTCATTTATAAGTTGCCAGCCAAGGGACCTACTCTTTTTCAATTCCTCATCAGGGGGTAAGCCCTTGCCATTGTCGCCGATAACAAGCTCAAATTTGTCATTGTCAAGTTTTCTAAAGGACAGATAAACCTCACCATCTGTGATATCTTCGAAGGCATATTTGATAGAATTTGTAATAATTTCAGATACAATTAATCCACAAGGTATCATCAAGTCAATGCCAAGCATATCTACAGAGACATTAATCTTGGTATTGACAGTTTTGTAACTCCGTAATTCATAAGATTGCATTATATCTGTAATAAGGTCAGTAAAATAATCCTTTACTTTCAACAATGATATATCTGATGATTGATAAAGCTTCTCATGAACAAGTGCCATAGCCCTAACCCTGTTGATGGTGTCTTTTAAAATATCAATCATCCTTTTATCATCAAGGGTATTCATCTGTAAGGCAATGAGACTACTTATAATTTGCATGTTGTTCTTTACACGATGATGAACCTCTTTAAGTAAGGTCTCTTTATCTTTTAATGCCTCTTCAAGTGTGATGCTCCTTTGGGAAATCTCAAAGGCCTTCTTTTTTTGAGCTGATAATTCTTCTGCCCTTCTATTTATCTCTGCTTGTAGTTGTTCATTGTAGAGCATCATATGCTCTGTCAATTCTGCCTGCTCTTTGAGCATCTTTTCATAGGCAGTTTTTAGAGAATTTAGTTCCTTCTTGTTGCTTATTAAATCTATTTGCCTTTTAAAAACTGTAAAAAACTCCGTTATTGAAAAAGGGGTAACTATATAGGCATCTGCCCCTGCACTGAAGGCATCTCTTCGTTGACCATGTCCCATTGCACCAATAAATATCTTAATACTATCCTCAGAGAGGTTTTTACATACATCCTCTGCCTTCATATCTGGCAAATCCTGTGACAATATATAAATGTCATAGTCGTCCTCTTTAATGGCATCTTCACCTTTTGAAACTCTGTCAAAGGCAACTCCCATATCATCAAAGGCTGTTTTTATTTGCTCAAAAAGGGCTGTATCATTACAGGCAGCAAGGATTTTCAAGTTACCCCCCCCCCCCCCCCCCCCCCCACACACCAAAAAACAAAAAAGTATATTTTTGTGATTATAAGTTAATAAAATACATAAAAATAGTCATAATTATCTTAATTATCCTT
>DUZI01000302.1 GCA_013349595.1 Nitrospirota bacterium | reverse complement strand
ATGATAATTTTCAACAAGTAAGAGAAATATTTAAAGAGGCTTCAGAGGTTTTAGGATATGATGTGGCTAAGATGTGTTTTCAAGGACCTAAAGAAGACCTTGATAAAACATATATTACCCAGCCTTGTTTACTCACTGCTGAAATATCAGCCTTTAGTGTCTTAAAAATGAAAAATATAAAGCCTTCTTTTGTGGCAGGACATAGTCTTGGTGAGTATTCCGCACTAGTGGCTTCAGAGAGCATGGAATTTAAAGATGCTGTAAGGATTACATCCTTACGAGGAAGTCTCATGCAAAATGCAGTCCCTGAAGGTAAAGGCGCAATGTGTGCAGTACTTGGGCTTGACAGGGCAAAGGTAGATGCCCTATGTGCAGAAACAAAGGGATATGTGGCATCAGCAAATTATAACTGTCCGGGGCAAATAGTAATATCAGGCGAAAAAGATGCGGTAAATGAGGCTTCAAAAAAGGCTATTGAATTAGGTGCAATGAAGGCAATCATATTAAATGTGAGTGTCCCTTCACACAGTTTATTGATGAAAGAGATGTCAAAGGAGTTTGAGAGACATTTATCAGAGATAGACATTAAGACGCCAAAGGTAGCATTTGTAAATAATGCAGATGCCAAAATACTTATTGAACCAGATGAAATAAGGAAATCTCTTGTCAGGCAATTATATAGTCCCGTATTATGGGAAGATTCTATCAATTTGATTTGTCAGCAAACAAAGGTTTTTATTGAAACAGGTCCAGGCAAAGTTCTTTCAGGGTTGATTAAGAGGATAAATAAGGATACAAAGATTTATAATGTAGATGACTTAAATAATATAACAACCTCTGATTTCTAAATAGCATTTCTACAAAGGCTGATAAAAAAAAGGAAAAATAACTGTTAGAAGTAACTGCTTACATAAAGATATTTACCACTTTACTTGCTATTGTCAACCCCTTAGGTGCACTGCCAGTTTTTATAACAATAACTGGGTCAGCCTCAGATAAACAGCGAAAAAGTATTGCAATTACTGCAAGTATAACTGTTGCAATAGTATTGACCCTTACTGCTTTGATTGGGCAGAGTATGATAAATTTCTTTGGTATATCCATTGGCTCATTTAAAGTTGGTGGGGGAATACTTTTATTGCTCATGGCTATATCTATGATGCAGGCAAAGGATGTTGTCAGTAAGAACACAACTGAAGAAGAGTCTGAGGCAGAAGAAAAGGAAAGCATCGCAGTAGTGCCTATTGCAATGCCTCTTCTATCTGGACCTGGTGCAATATCGTCAGTAATAATTTATAGCAATAATTCATCTGCACCTGTACATTTAGTTTTAATCATTATTATCTGCATCTTAATAGCTCTTATAACTTATTGCTGTTTAAGAATAGCTATACCTTTGATCAAGTATATAAGCAAGACAGGGATTAATATTATCACCAGATTAATGGGGTTGCTACTTTCTGCCATATCAATAGAGTTTATTTCATCAGGGTTGATTGAGTTATTACCTGGTTTGTCAGGATAATTTACAATCAAGGTATTGACCTTTTTATAATAGGTATGTCATATTTATGACACCTATGTTTAGTCAGTCTGAAAATACACAAATTACTCCAATTGTAGGTTCGTCAAAAGCCATTAAGGAGATTTATGAAATAATTTCAAGAGTATTGAATACTGATAGCACAGTATTAATTCTTGGTGAAAGTGGCACTGGCAAAGAACTTATAGCAAAGACCATACATTATGGTGGTCAAAGAGCAAATAAACCTTTTATCCATGTCAACTGTGCAGCCATACCTTCTGAATTACTTGAATCAGAACTTTTTGGTTATGAAAAGGGTGCATTTACAGGGGCTTTTAATTCAAGACTTGGTAAGTTTGAAATGGCAAAATCTGGGACTATCTTACTTGATGAGATTGGAGATATGCCTCCACAACTTCAGGCAAAGATATTGAGGGTTTTACAAGAAAGGAGTTTTGAGCGGATTGGTGGTATGAAAACTATTACAGTGGATGTTAGAATTATTGCAGCTACAAATAAGAATCTTCAAGACATAGTAGCACAAGGTAAATTTAGGGAGGACTTGTTTTATCGTTTAAATGTCATTCCTATCACCATGCCACCATTACGAAATAGAACGGAAGACATACCTGAACTCTGTGAATATTTTATTGAAAAATTTAACAAAAAGTTTAACAAGACTGTTGGTATAAGTAACTCTGTTTATCAATATTTCAAAAACTACTCTTGGCCTGGTAACGTCAGGGAACTTGAAAATTTAATAGAGAGACTTTTTGTCTTAAAAGAAGATAATATGATAATACCATCAGATCTGCCAGAAGGAATAAGAAATGGAGGGATACCAGAAATACCTGATTTTATTGATGACGATACAAATCCATTTATAAATGGCATTGACCTAAATGCGGCACTTAAGGCTTATGAAAAGAGATTGATTATCCATGCCCTTGATTTGCATGAAGGTATAAAGGCAAGGGCTGCTAAATATCTCAATATCAAGAGGACATCTTTAATAGAGAAGATGAAAAGATACGGTATAACAAGCACGCCGTCAGAAAAATAACATTTAACATCATTACATTTTCAAATAATAGTCATTTTTTTGACTTTCATTTTT
>DUZI01000325.1 GCA_013349595.1 Nitrospirota bacterium | reverse complement strand
TAAGATAGGAAGGGCTGGTGTGGAATTTTTATACGACACCTTATAAAAAAAAGTTCCTAGGGCTTTGTCATAAGGCATTGTTTTAAATGTATAAATCAAAATTATAAATAAAATCTGTCGATTATAAAAAGCCTGAAACAGCCCTTCCTAAGCGCTATTTTAAGGGAGAGATATAAATCTTGACAAAACATAACAAGTTATTAAAAATAAGAAGATATGAATTGGTATGTAAATTGCGGTAATATTTAAGCGAAAAATTAATAAAGAAAGGAGGTGAAAAGAGAGATGAGAAAAGCTATCGCATTAATAATTACTATCCTATTTACGCTTTCTTTGACTGCTTTTGCTTTTGCATCAGATGTTCAAGGAACAATTTCCAAGATTGATGGTAATAAGATTACTGTGAAAGACAGTGCTGGTAAGGAGACCATAGCAGAAGGAGATGCTAAAGGTCTTAAGGTTGGTGATAAAGTAACTGTCAAAGATGGTAAGGTAATGAAACCAAAAAAGAAAGCTATAGAAGGTTGCTAATTAACTTTTCAAAAGGGCTGGGTTTGTATAAAATCTAGCCCTTTTTTATTGAATCATTATTAGTTTCTGCTTTATATTAACAAATATCATGATGACAAATATTATTCAATTTTATTTCATAATATAGCTATGTTTAATAAAATTTTATTAGTTGACAATGAGATACATCTTACCGAATCACTTGAGAGATTTTTGTTTGAAGAGGGTTATGATGTTATAACCTGTATAAATGCTGAAAATGCTTTAGAGATTTTAGATGATCAATCTATTGACTTAATTATTACAGATATTATGTTACAAGGAATAAATGGTATAGAACTCTTAAAGATTATTAAAAACAAAAGACCTGAAATCCCTGTAATTATTACTACTGCCTATGCCTCCCTTGAGACTGCTGTAGAGTCCTTACGAGGAGGTGCTGCAGATTATATAACAAAACCAATCATCTATGAAGAACTAAAACAAGTTATCAGGAAGATCTTAAAAAATAATAAAAACTCAAGAGAAAATATTTCACGAAAAGGCACAATTGCACAAAATTTTGACTTCAAAAATATTATTGGACAAAATAATGAGTTTATTAAAATACTTGAAGATATCAAAAAGATTGCTAAATCCCGGAGTAACGTACTTATTGTAGGAGAAACAGGTACTGGTAAGGAACTTATTGCAAGGGCAATACATAATAATAGTTATAGGGTTAATCAACCATTTATTCCAATAAACTGTAGTGCCATACCTGAGAATCTTTTTGAATCTGAGCTTTTTGGTCATATAAAAGGTTCTTTTACAGGCGCTTTAATCACAAAAAAAGGTCTCTTTGAAGAAGCAAATGGGGGCACAGTCTTTCTTGATGAGATTGCAGATTTAAGTCTGCCCTTACAGGCTAAGCTATTGAGGGTTATAGAAGATAGAGAGATAAGACCTGTAGGTTCAAATCAATCTAACAAAATAGACATAAGATTCATAACAGCTACTAGTAAAGATATTTTCAAAGAGACTCTCATTGGCAGATTTAGAGATGATTTATATTATAGGATAAATGTTATAACAATTAAACTGCCATCTTTAAAAGATAGAAAAGAAGACATTGTGCTTTTGATAAATTATTTTATCAATAAATATTCTAAAGAAAATGGCAAGAAAATAAGTGAGATTACCCCAGAGGCTATTAGAATACTTGTTAACTATGGATGGCCCGGCAATATAAGAGAATTACAAAATATTATTGAACGGGCAGTCTTGCTTTGTGAAAACGAGGTAATTAACGAAGCGCTAATTAAAGATTATTTAAAAGATGAAAACTTGTCAATAATTCCAAATTTCCTCGATTCTAAATTATCTATAACAGACTATACTCGTTCATTTATAATCCGATATGAAAAGACTCATTCAGAGCAAGAGATTGCAGATATGCTTGGCATAACAAGAAAATCTCTTTGGGAAAAGAGGAAAAAATGGGGTTTAATTAGAAAGAATTATAATTGATGTAAAACTTGAATAAAAGACCTCTTTGTATAACAGATATGGATATTAATATTACAAAAAATTGATTATAGTTGTACCATTATTGTTGGAATTGCAATATTAAAGTGTTATCTACAATTTTTAGATATTAAATCTATTTTGGAAACCTTTAAAAAGCCCACAATATTTTTTATCTTAGTTAACCTATTTTGGGTTTAATGTTTTATAGTTCTCAAGGTAGAAAATGAACACACTAAACTCCACAGAGATTGAAAGAAGAACTATCCGCAAGATATCGCTCAGGATTATACCATTTCTGATACTAATCTATATCGTGGCATATCTGGACCGGGTAAATGTCGGGTTTGCAGCCCTGCAAATGAATAATGATCTCGGTTTCAGCCCCACCGTTTTTGGTTTGGGGAGCGGGAATCTATGCTAAGGGAGCAACACAGTATAAAGAGACTGAGCGAAGCCCTCTTTAGCCCTAAAGTCTGGTTGCTTTCTTATTTTTGTATTGTTATAGGTATGTATGGCATTGCCTTGTGGCTGCCTCAGATTATCAAGGATATATCTGAGTTTAGTGAGATTGGCATAGGAGTTGTATCAGCCATACCCTATCTTCTTGCTGCCCTCGTAATGACAATAGTG
>DUZI01000270.1 GCA_013349595.1 Nitrospirota bacterium | reverse complement strand
TAGATGTTTGGGATGTTAACGCATATCAAGGGCAAGTAACATGGGCAGTAGCTAGTGCAAGTGTTCCAACATATTGTTTAATTAGCAACTCATCAACTACGACTGCAGCAACTATATTATTCGAAGCAAATGCAAGTGAGGTAGGAGCAACAGTATCAGGTACTCTTGGAACCATAGGAGCTAAAAATGCAAAATTGGTTACATTAGCAGCCGAAAATGTTACACTTGATGGTGGAACACCGTTAAGTTTTCCAGCAGCTCTATCTGGATCTGGCAAAAGATACACTGCAAAGATAACTGCAACTGCTCATCCTGATAGTGTTACCATGTCTTGTATTCAGACAGACCCAGTGACAGGTGTAAAGAGACAGGTGCCTGTAACACACAACTCAACATTTAAACAATAGAGTATATATAAAAACTATACTTTAGTTTATCCTCTTAGAGTTAAAGCGGGCTATTAAAAGATAGCCCGCTTTTTTTAATACATTATGAAAAAAAAGACAACAAAAACCCCTTTTATAGATAATACCAAAGTAGTATCAAAAGGTCTTCATCCTTCAGACGGCAATATCTTATCTGAGGCAATTTCTTTTTTTAAATGGTTACCAGTTTTTTTTATGAGTATATACGGTAAAATTTCAATAATATCTTTAAACAAAAAGATTATTTGTATAGCAATTACATTTATTACAACTTTTTTATATTATCCAAGCAGAATAGATGATTATGATATTTTCTATCACCTTACATTTGGTGAGTATTTTGTGAAAAATCAGACTTTTCAACTCGACCACTCTATTTTTTCATGGACACCTGCAGATTCAAATTGGAGATATGGGATATGGATTGGAAGTTCAGTACTTTATTTAATATATGAATTGCTATCGTTTAAGGGACTGTTTATATTTCAATGGTTTGTTTTGTTATCAATTGTTTTATTTTATGTTTGGTATAACAAGATGTTAAACATCACAATTAATGTAGTTGATATCTTGTTCATTGTATGCTTATATTCAGCCCTTAATCTTACTGCGATTTATATCAAGCCAGAGCTTTTTACAACATTGTTTTTTACCATTACAGTGTTTATATATTTTACGATAAAGTTTACAAGCAACCAAAAGTTATTTTACATTTTTCCACCACTATTGCTTTTATGGGTTAATACACATGGTGGTTATCTAATGGGATTGTACTTTTTGACAATTGTTTTAATAGGTGAATCGTTAAATTGTTTTGTCATAAAAAACAATAACATGCCTTTAAAAAATATTAAGCATTTCAGCGTTGCCTTGTTTTTATCATACATAGCAGTTATTTTTAATCCTTATGGTGTTGATTACCACATAGGAATTATCAAGAGCCTGATTGAAGAAGAATATATGGGCTACGCTAAGAGGGTTTTTGCATGGATAGATGTGTGGAGATATCTTATTCCTAAAGGCGATTTTGCATTTAGATTCTTTAATACGGGCTGGATATTAGTATGTATGTTTATACTACATGTAATCCTTACTATCTATCTTGTTGTGAAAAAAAGATTTTTTGATATAACGATAATTGTCATTGATATGGTTTTATTTTATCATGGGATGAAGAATGCGAGGGTAACATTATTTTTACCCATATTTTGGATTTTTTCAACGGCATATTTGTTTAAAAAGGCAGAAATAACAGCCATAAAAGATAAGCTCGCTCCATTGGCATTTATAGTTTTTGTAGTATTTACACTTTATGTATTTGTGCTTAGTATTGGTTCCCTTGATGACAGATCATGGTTTGGGACAAATATAGAGAGATATAGTCCACAAAAGGAGATAGAGTTTATAAAAAAACATAAATTACCTCAACCTTTGTTTAATGATTATCTAATTGGAGCTTATGTTATGTGGAAATTGTATCCTGAATATAAGGTTTCAATAGATCCTCGCTATGGACCTTATTGGAAGGAATTTGGTCCTGAATATTTTAGGATGTTAGAGACCTTATCTGCAGACGCTATAAGGGCATTACATACAAAATATAATTTTAAGACAGTATTAATTACAATGCATAGTACAAATATTATAAACGCCTTTATAAAACTGCCTGAATGGAAACTCCTATTTTTTGATAAATCGGCTGCAGTTATCGTTCACGAATCAGTGGTTCCTACATTAAGTGAGGAGACATTAAATGAAAGTTTAGGCACTGATAGATTTAAAGATGTGCGAAATCCCTTTGTCCTTTATAATTTGTTTTCATTCTATGTGCAAATACATCCAAATTATGGCATAGAAATGTTAAATATATATAAAAGAAATGTGTCTAATCTTTACATAAATAAATATGATATGATTGAATTTATGAAAAATACGATTAAAGCTAAACAAAACGAAATTAGCAGCAGGGCAAAATAATCTTTTTAAAAAAACTAACTAAAAATCGGCGATAGAACTAAAAAAAATAGCGATAGGAAGGGCTGGTGAGGAATTTTTATAGACAAGAAATCTTGAGAAACTTTAGCAAAAGGCAATGCGTTAAATAACGATAGGAAGGGCTGGTGAAGGATTTTTATAATCGACAAATTTTATTTATAATTTTGATTTATACATTTAAAACAATGCCTTATGACAAAGCCCCCCCTAGGAACTTTTTTTATAAGGTGTCGTATAAAAATCCTT
>DUZI01000331.1 GCA_013349595.1 Nitrospirota bacterium | reverse complement strand
GGTATTTAAACAACTACACTATTTATTTCAACAATCATATTGTCAATCAGTCTCGTATTGCCAATCTTTAAGGCAACTGCAAGGAGATTGACCTTTTTGTAATTGTCTAATTCATCAAGGGTCTCTGGATCATATATACTTGCATACTGTATTTCCTCAATTAGTGGTTCGTTCAATAACATTTCTTTCATCTTTCCTTTGACCTCATGACAGGGTATTTTTTTTTCAACTATCAAGTTACTAAGATAACTTAAAGTCTTATAAATAACCGTTGCAGAGAGCCTCTCTTTACTTTTTAGATAGCTATTTCTTGAACTCATTGCAAGCCCATCCTTTTCCCTTATAGTTCTACAAGGGATAATCTCTACTGGTATATTAAGGTCTTCAACCATTCTTTTGATTATCAATAGCTGTTGGTAATCCTTTTGCCCCAAATACAGCCTTGATGGCATAACCATATTTAGTAATTTACAAACTACTGTAGTCACTCCAGTAAAATGACCAGGTCTAAAGGGCCCGCACAATTTATCAGATAGATTCTGCACTGTAATGTAAGTGCAAAAATTAGTAGGATATATAAAAGAAGTTTCTGGCAAAAAAAGTATATCTGTGTTGATTGATTGGAGTTTTTCAATATCTGACTCAATAGGCTTTGGGTAATACGATAAATCCTCATTTGCGCCAAATTGCTTTGGATTTAAAAATATACTTACTACAACTAAATCATTCTCATCTTTTGCCCTTCTTACAAGGCTTAAGTGTCCTTCATGCAAAGCCCCCATAGTTGGCACAAAGCCAAGCTTTTTGGACTTAGTTATATAATGCCTTGATGTCTCTTGCATTATTCTTGGTATCCTGATTATCTCCATCATTGATTAATCCTTGTCTTGTTCTTTTTGTAAAACCATGTCTTTGTCTTTATCTATGCTCTCTACAATCTTATAGTCCTCAGTTATCCATTTGCCAAGGTCATTAAGTTTACATCTTTCTGAACAAAAGGGTCTATAAACATTTTCCTCCCAAGTGGTTATTTTATTACAAATTGGGCATTTGATCTTCATTTCATCTCCTTCCCAAAAATAATGGGGGTCAGGTCTTGAATTTTGATATTTTTACTTTTAACTCACAGCTTATCTGTATGGCAAAACCATTAATGCCTAATGTCAAAATTCAAGACCTGACCCCCATCTTCTCATCAACCCTTCCTACTTGATTTTATTAAGTTCTCAGTTCTATTGCTGAATTTGGGTTCTTGATAGTTTTAAAATTTTTCTCAAACCAAGATGTCATCAATCTCACACCTTTGTCGGTAATAATCATACCTTCAATACCTTTTTGTTGCATTTTATTTAGTGCCTTTGTTGGACCTAAAACAAACAAACCAGTTGCAAGGGCATCGCAAAAGGCACCTTCTTCAGCAATAATGGTAATACTGCTAATCCCCTCAGAAGGCATACCTGTCTTTGGATTTATTATATGGTGATACCTTTTATCATTTAAAATAAAGTATTTCTCATAATCCCCTGAAGTGGATATACACTTATCAGAAAAAGATACTGTTCCTATCAGTTCATCTTTACTATCAAGGGGTCCTGGATTTTGTATCCCCACATTCCATGTTGTTAAATCAGCTTTTAAACCAAAGCCTTGAATGTCTCCGCCAACAGATACAATTGCCCCTTTTAAGCCTCTTTCTTTCAGTATTTTTATAGCCCTATCGGCAGAATAACCCTTAATTATTCCACCGAGGTTAATTTCCATGCCTTTCTTTGACAGATAGATGCTTTGTTCTTTTTTGTCAAGGATAATTTTATTAAAATCCACATAACTGAGGGCTTGTTTGATAGACTCCTGTGATGGAATAATCTTTGATTTAAAATCCCAAAGTTTTATTACTGGTCCCAAGGTAATATCAAATCCCCCTTCTGTCAATCGTGAAGCCTCTAAAGACTTCTCAATAATCTCAAAGGTCTCTTTTGATACCCTAACAGGCTTAATCCCTGCACTTTTATTTATGAGAGTAATCTCACTATGAGGCGAGTAGTAATTTAACATATTTTCAAGCCTTTTAAATTCTTCAAATACCTCATCAATTGCCTTTTTTGCTACCTTTTCATCTTTGCAAGTAACAGTAACAGATGTAACTGTATACATTGCAGAGCGGGTCTCCTTAAAAAGCCTCTCTGAGTTATCGCTACAACTTAACAAAAAGATTACAACAAGTAGAAGAATAAATTTCATTAATATTATCAACTAACGACCTTCTCAAAAACTTTATTAAATTTAATCATTTCTCTCCAATAAATTTATAAATCTTAATAATGGTTTATCATGGCGTTATACTTAAAAAATTGATATAGATTATAGGGAATAATATTAGTGTAGTCAATTTCACATTAAATAAATGTTTTTTAGATATGATTATTTTGGAGTTAATTGAAATATCAACAATAGGCAAATTTAGGTAGCGTAAAATTTTCTGTGTAAATTTTGAAAGAGCAAAGAGATAGGGTGTATTCTCAATTGTTCTAACAGGAACAAAAAGAAAGGAGGATACACCCATGTCAGTAAAGGAACTGACGAATATAACATTAACAGATTTATGGAGAGAATACAACAGCATTGAAGGAGATTTTTGGGAGAAACAGGAGGAGGCAGTAAAGGAATTC
>DUZI01000127.1 GCA_013349595.1 Nitrospirota bacterium | reverse complement strand
TATTGTGCTTTTTATCGTTTCTGATGATGAGGACATTGGAAATACTTTTAACAGAACAAGGGCTTTCAGTGAACAATATAAGGGAAGCTTTAAACTCTCTTACCGTTACGAAATTCAGTATAAAAGATGAAACAGTATATCTTAAAAACAAGCCCGATGTATTAGCAAATATAATTATGAGAAAACTCAAGATAAAACCCCTTGCCACTATAACCAGCGACAAAGAATTTGTTCTTTAGCCTGATCACACTTAAAGCAAGATACATTTTGTAGTGCAAATATACACAGAAATTCAACCATATTACTAATGTTATCAATTAGTTACAAATATTAACTGACAAACTCGGGAGCCTAATAAATTCAGCAAGTAAGATAGGAAGGGCTGGTGAAGGATTTTTATACGACACCTTATAAAAAAAAGTTTGTAGGGCTTTGTCATAAGGCATTGCATTATAATGAATAAAGCAAAATTAAAATGAAATCGTCGATTATAAAGAATTCCGAAACAGCCCTTCCTAAGCGCTATTTTTGGGAGTAGTGTCTATTCAGATTTTACACTTTGTAAACACTCTTTCTCTTGAGTTTAAAAAAATCCTTAATAATCTTTGAACATTCTAATTCCATGACCCTTGATGTTAATGAAAAGTTATGGTTGAGCCTTCTATCTTCAGCAATTTTATATAGACTCTCAATGGCGCCTGCTTTTTTGTCTGCGCAGCCATAGACAAGCCTTTTTATCCTTGCATTTATCAATGCACCAGCACACATCACACATGGTTCAACGGTCACATAAAGGGTGCAATCATTTAATCTCCATCGTGATAGTTTCTTTGATGCCTTTTTAATTACCAACAATTCTGCATGACCCAATGGATTAAAATCTCTCTCTCTTTGATTATGGGCCTTTGCAATAATCTTATCATCAAGGACTATTACAGCCCCTATGGGAACTTCTTCTTTTTTAAAAGCCTTTTTTGCCTCTTTTAGTGCTTCCTGCATAAACAATTGGTCTTTATCCACTCTGTCCATTGATTTATGCCCTGTCCTGTCTTACAAGAGATTTCAAACTTTGCTACCGTTGGGTTTAAAGACAGAATGTCTCTTCTTATCTTTTCCATATCAACATCTAAATATGGTGCAAGGTCTATTTTATTTATTACAACAGCCTTTGATTGCTGAAACATCATGGGATATTTCAAGGGTTTATCATGTCCTTCTGTTATGCTTAATACCATTGCCTTTATGTCCTCTCCCAAGTAAAACTCTGCAGGACATACAAGATTACCCACATTTTCAATAAAAAGTAGATTAATATCGTCAATAGGTAATTCCATTAAGGTCTCTTGAATCATGCTTGCATCAAGATGACAGCCCCCACCAGTATTTATTTGCACTACTGGCACATTCAAGGCATCAATACGAATTGCATCATCGGTCCCAGTAATGTCTCCCTCAATAACTCCTATTTTTGCAAAGTCCTTTAACCCTTTGATGGTTTGTTCTAATAGGCTTGTCTTGCCTGCACCTGGGGAACTCATTAGGTTTATAACAAATATTTTTTTATCGTCAAAAATCTTTCTGTTTTCTTGAGCAATTCTTTCATTGGCATCAAGTATTTTGGAAACTACTTTTAGTTTCATAGGCTATTCTACCTCAAGTTCAATAATGTTTAATTCTTTGCCACTTAAAATATTAAATGAATTTGAATTGCAATGAGGACATTCAAAGATGTAATTTTCTTCAGTGGAAAATTCTTTATGGCATTTGTTACACATTGCTGTGAGCATTTTTTCATTAATATAGAGTGATGCAGAAGATGCTATTGTATCTGCCTTTATTGCATTAAATACAAATGAAAGGGCATCTGGCATTACGCCTGATGCCCTGCCTATTTCAATCTTTACGCTTTTAATTATGCTACAGCCGTTGTTAATACATTCTTCAATAACCTTTTCTAAAAGGCTCAAGGCAATTGATGCCTCATGCATAAATTACTTACGCACTTCCCTCTCAAAAGCTTCTTTACCTGCCTCAAAGGCTGTGGCAAGGGCAGCTTTTTTTTCATCAATAAAATCCTTGCCTTTTTCAACTGTTGACATAACCTTTTCACGAGTATGAGATGCGTAGTCTGTTGCTTTTTCACTTACATCATCAACAAAATCACGGATCTTTTTTCTTGTTTCTATTCCTGACTGTGGTGCAAGTAACATCGCCACGCCTGCACCAACTATTCCACCCAACACAAAAGACAACAAAATCGCACCTGCACTAAATCCATCATCTTGTCTCATTTTTAGCCTCCTAATTTAGATTAGACTTTTTGTTTTAATAAAACCTCTAAGGCAGCTTTAAATCCTGACCTTAAACCATTAGCTCTAATGGCAAGTCCTTCTTGAAGTGTTTTTATTGCAATACTTACCTCTCTTGCATTTGTCGCAAGGTCATTCATTGCTTCTGAAAGGTTCTTGGCATTTGAGGTGATGTGTCTTATATCTTCGCTGATTGCTTTTATGGTCTTGAGTGTAGAATCTGTAGTCTGTAGCATTGGATTAACATCATTTTCAAACTTTTCTACAAGAGCATGCATCTTATTCAGAGACTTTTTTATCTGTAATATCCCGTAAACAAGTATGCCTAACCCAACTAAAAAACCTATAATCAGAAAGAGGAAGCCT